>DATGSY010000034.1:0-3489 GCA_035302125.1 Atopostipes sp. | reverse complement strand
CCTATCTCACCAACAAAACAATCTGTCGGCTTCGTTTCTACATCTCTATAGCTCGATGCGATGCTC
The DNA here is from genome assembly GCA_035302125.1 of Atopostipes sp. Classification (GTDB taxonomy): domain Bacteria; phylum Bacillota; class Bacilli; order Lactobacillales; family Carnobacteriaceae_A; genus Atopostipes. The sequence continues at coordinate 3,423 of DATGSY010000034.1, read as the reverse complement.
ACAGCAATGGCTAAGTCAATCGCCGGCTCATTTAAACGAACCCCACCTGCCGTTTTCAAGAAAGCATCATAGTTTTGCAACAGTAATCCAACGCGTTGTTCGAGCACTGCCATAATTAATGACACTCGGTTATAATCGAAACCACTAGCCGTTCTTTTCGCATTTCCAAATGCGGTTGGGGTGACTAAGGATTGGACTTCGACTAATAAGGGACGGGTCCCTTCCATAGCTGAAACAACAGCTGAGCCAGAGGCCCCGTCTAAACGTTCTTCCAAGAATAGCTCAGAAGGGTTTAAGACTTCTCTTAATCCATTTTCCCGCATTTCAAAAACACCAATTTCATTCGTAGAACCATATCTGTTTTTAACCGCCCGTAAAATACGATACGACTGATGACGATCACCTTCAAAATAAAGAACGGTATCCACCATATGCTCCAGCATACGAGGCCCGGCAATATTTCCTTCTTTGGTTACATGCCCGACAATAAAAATCGTGACATTATTTGTTTTAGCCAATTGCATCAATAACGCGGTTGATTCACGAACTTGCGAGACACTCCCAGCGACACTATCAATTCTTGGATGGTACATCGTTTGAATAGAGTCGATAATGATATAATCGGGTTTCAATTCTTCAATGGTTTCAACGATTAAGCTTAAATCTGTTTCCCCATAGATGTAAAAATCCGTATCAGAAATGGTTAAGCGCTGTGCACGCATTTTAATTTGACTTGGACTTTCTTCTCCCGTTACGTATAAAACGACTCCACCAATTTGATTTAGTTCTGCAGAAACTTGCAAAAGCAAAGTAGATTTACCAATTCCTGGATCGCCTCCGATTAAAACTAAAGATCCTGGAACGACTCCTCCACCAAGAACACGGTTGAATTCATTCAATGCCAGTTGAACTCGACCGGTTTGTTCAATTTTTACATCTTTCATAGTTTGTGCTTTCGAAACTTCTTTGGATAAGGAAACACGGCTTCTTGAATCCGCTTCTTGTGCAATTTTTTCTTCTACAAAAGTATTCCATCGACCACACGATGGGCATTTTCCAAGATACTTTGCAGATTCATATCCACATTCTTCACACATAAATACGCTTGATTTCTTTTTGGCCAATTTGTTTCCCTCTCTCATATATCCTTACCTGTCAAAACTTATAAACGGCATTTCTAATTATATCATAATCTTTGTATTTTCGGTGACATTACCCATTATTCTTTTGACTTTTTTTACTATATTTGCATCAATTTCTTCCACTAGAACCAAAGCCGCCTGTCCGGCTGCCTAAATTATCCGATTCTCCATCCACTGTGTAGTAAGGAGTGAAAATACCTTGCGCAATCCGATCACCTTTTTTAATCGTGTAATCTTCCAATCCGTAATTTATCAGCTGTACAAATATCTCTCCTTCGTTATTCTCATTATTATAGTAGTCTGAATCGATAATCCCAATCCCATTGGGTAAAGATAGATTATTTTTCAAAGGATTGCTGGAACGATTGACCAACATTAGATATTCTTCTTCTGGCATATACGCTTTTATACCTGTAGGGACGAGTGTGGACTTTAAATACTCTTTATTTTCTTCGACCACTTTCTCTTCTTCCATAGCAGTCAGCCCTGCGTTTTTTGAGAGAACATTCCAAATGGAAGGAATGGTTGTATCAACGGCTGCTGCAATATCATAACCTGCTGAACCTTTTGTTGCTCGTTTCGGTAATGCAATGCCTTCCTCTTTGTATTTTGTCACAATTTCAAAACCTCTAGTTTTCTTCACCAATATCACCTTTTATTTCTATAATGTGTCTTTTTATAAATTCTATTCGTAATCTTTCTTATTTTACACAAAATGAGAAGCTTTTTGTGGTGTTTTACGAAAGTTCTTTTCTTCAATACCTTTATAAACTCAGTTTACGCAGAGAGGATTAGTACAAAATCTTTTTAATTTAAGTCTTTCCGTGATAAAGTAAGGGTACTATACGAACATTGGAATAGATATGGGAGCGTTGATTATGAAGATTACTTTGACTGAAAAAGCATCTAACTGGTTTGAAAAGAATTTTCCATTAAATGAAGGTGAAGCTGTACGTTTCTTTGGAAAAACATATGGACAGACTGAAGTCCATGACGGTTTTTCTATAGGCGTACAAGTAGACGATCCAGACAACCATAATGATATTTTATCAAGCACTGAAGTAAACGGTCGTAAATACTTTACGACGAAAGAAGATGAATGGTTTTTTAGTGGTTACGATTTAGAAGTAGATATTGATGATGAATATGGTGAACCGTCTTATCATTTTACAGGCGGGAAAGAAAACTAAATTCCTGTAAACAAAAAAGCATTATTACTGATTATCGTTTCAATAGAAACGAATTATCGTAATAATGCTTATTTTATTTATTCTTTTTCAACAAATGTCACTTTACCATTCTTTAATGATTCAATACGACAAATAGAATAAAGGTCGATACCTGCATCTTTTATCTGTTGATGTCCAGGTTGGAAAGATTTTTCTATACAAATACCTACCCCAGCAACTTCTGCCTTTGCTTGTTGGACAATGTCTACTAAACCCATAACCGCTTGTCCATTTGCGAGAAAGTCATCAATAATTAATACGGAGTCTTCTTTATCAATGTATTTTTTAGAAACAATCACTTTAGACGTGACATCTTTTGTATAACTATGGACGAAGGTTTCATATCGGTCATCATTTTTTAGCGTTGAAGGTTCCGTTTTTTTCGCAAACAACATAGGGACTTTTAATTTTGCAGCCAACATAATGGCTGGAGCAATCCCAGAAGCTTCAATTGTTATAATTTTTGTAATCCGTCGGTCCCCAAAATAATCTATAAATTCACTGACGACTTCTTCCATAACAATCGGATCAATTTGATGGTTCAAAAAAGAATCGACTTTTAATACATTCCCAGGTTCTACAATACCATCTTCTAAAATTCTCTTCTCTAGATAATTCAATGATAACCTTCCTTTGATAGCTGTATTTTAAAAAATGACCTGTATATACAAAAAAACTCCGCAAGCAGGACTCGAACCTGCGACAGCGTGATTAACAGTCACGTGCTCTACCGACTGAGCTATTGCGGAATAAAAAGTATTTAAATTAAAAAAAGAACGGCGACGTTCGGCTTTCACAAGGGGAAGCCCCTCACTATCCTCGACGCTAAGAAGCTTAACTGCTGTGTTCGGCATGGGAACAGGTGGATCCTTCTTGCTATCGTCACCGTACTTATGAAATTGGGAAACTTCGTTCCCTCAAAACTAAACAGCTGATTCGACGCATCACAACACCCTTACCTTTAACCAAGCTTGTTGGTTAAGTCCTCGACCGATTAGTACTGGTCCGCTGCGTATGTCGCCATACTTCCACTTCCAGCCTATCTACCTGAT
>DATGSY010000033.1:0-6085 GCA_035302125.1 Atopostipes sp. | reverse complement strand
TGAAGATTTGACATTCACAGAAGAAGTTGATGGTCATCAAGCTCAAGTGATTATAAAATGGCTGAGTATCAGTGGCGATTATATGCAAATTGAAATGTATTTATTGCTTTAAAGTAGGGAAAAGAGTGCAGATCTTATGTCTGCACTCTTTTTTAGACAAATTTATTCAATCGTCCCCGCAAAAACCTTGATAAGTACGCTAGAGAGTTCTCTCATCCGTGATTGAATTGATATAAGTATGAGAGCTGTATCTAGGATATCCTTTTAATAGATGTAATATATATTTTACATATAGGAATATATATGTTACATTATAATCACGAGGTGATCAAAATAAAGAATAGGGTAAAAGAATTTCGATTCCAACAACAAATGAAGCAGCAGGAATTGGCTGAAAAAGTTGGAGCAACAAGACAAACTATCAGTTTAATTGAAAAGGGCGAGTATAACCCTACATTGAAACTATGCTTAGCCATTTGTTATGCATTAGAAAAAACATTAGACGATGTCTTTTGGATAGAGGGGAATTCATATGAATAGTGAAATAAATGATGAAAGAGTCAATCAAATTATCAATAAAGCATTCACCAATGCGGCCATAGTTGCTGAAGCGATTCTACTTATAAAAATTCTATTTGAAATATTTACTGATCGAGCGACTTTAGGTACCACAGGATGGGATATCGGTTTATTGATCATCATGAATATCATTGTATACATTACTTTATACCGTTCAAAAATAATACAAGTCCCAAGAACATTATTTGGAAAACCCTTGTCGACAAAAGAGACAAAATTTGCAAAAAGAGAGCGTTTCATAAAATCCTATGTCCCTGAAAGCTTTCTTGCAGCTGCCGGTTTACTTGCAGGGTCTTATTTCAGTAGTGGCTATAACGGTTTCGCAGCGATGTTCATTCTATACTTATTTTATTTTGGTTTTTACCTGGCACTGACATACTTTTTAAATGAACGCGAGATCAAGCGTTATAATGAAGATCTGGAAGAGGACCCATTTTAATCTATTGATAATAAATCTTTGAAGTAGGTGACTCGGATGACAAAACTGCTTGTCGTAACCCTGATATTTTTGCTGTTCGGTTGCACACCAGAGAATCAGACACCACCAGAAGATGTTGAAACACCGTTGGAAGAAGTGGTGAACGAAGAAGATGATCAAGACCAATCTTCGGAGCCCAAAGAAGAATCAAAGGATGTAGAACTTACCATAATCTCAGATAATCTCAATGCCCCTTGGTCCATTGAAAAAAATAAACGATACTTTTTATGTTAGTGAGCGGCCTGGAACTATTGTCCAAATTAAAGATGGAGAACAGACTCGACAAGAAGTCGAATTTACTAATGATGTATCGAACGCGGCCGAAGCTGGTTTCATGGGGTTTGTACTTACGCCGGACTTTGAAGATTTCAACACAGCCTATGCCTATTACACCTACACAGATGATCACGGACAATTTAATCGAATCGCTACGTTTCGACTCGAAAGGAATCAGTGGTTCGAAGAAGAGATATTATTGGATGAAATACCAAGCGGAACGGTCCACCATGGTGGACGACTTAAAATCGGTCCCGATGATAAACTATATGCGACAGTCGGTGACGCATCTAATCCAAATCTGGCACAAGATTTAGAGGTCTTGCCTGGGAAAATATTGAGGATGAATCTGGATGGCTCCATCCCAGAAAATAATCCTTTTGAAGATTCTTATATTTTTAGCTACGGCCACCGGAATCCTCAAGGAATGACTTGGTTAGAGGATAGCACAATGTATGCCAGTGAACATGGTAATCGTGCAAATGATGAAGTCAACTTGATTGAAGCGGGGAATAATTATGGTTGGCCATTGATTGAAGGGGAGCAACAACAAAGTGATCTTATTGCACCGGAATTCACTTCAGGGCAAACCACCACTTGGGCACCCTCAGGAATGGCTACAGATGAAAGTAGCCTCTATGTTGCCGGTCTTAGAGGAAATGCCGTATTTTTTTGATTTAGAGACAGGTGCCGAAACCACCGCGTTAACCGACTTCGGTCGAATTTGCGATATTTATATTGAAGAAGACTATTTGTATTTCATCACGAATAATACCGATGGCCGTGGAAATCCAGAAGATGCGGATGATCGATTATATCGGATCGGGCTTTCAGAAATCGAATAGCACTAAAAAGAACTTGTCGAATTTAGACAGGTTCTTTTTGAATAGAAAATCAACAAAACTTCTCATCTTTAAAAATTAGGTATATAATAGATGAATTGAAGAAAGGATTTGATTGAAACATGGATCAAATAGATCAATCAAAATTACTCAAATGGGAATTACTGCCTGGTATTTTAGTCGCATTTCTTATTGCGATTGCAGCGAGATTTTTAGAAGGTATTTTACCGGTAGATTTTATCGGAGCTTCAGTCATTGCTTTGTTTATTGGGATTCTTTGGAACGCTTTCCAACCGATTAATCAAACGTCTTTAGAAGAAGGAGTGACTTTCACATCAAAGAGAGGACTTAAGTTAGCCATTATCTTGTTAGGGGCTAGTTTAAACCTCGCGACAGTCTTTGAAGTAGGGCAGATTACGTTAATTGTCTTAGTCTTTACGTTACTGACTGCATTTGGTGGAGGGTACCTTTTAGGAAAGGCTTTAGGGCTAGATTGGAGACTTTCTGGGTTAATTGCCTCAGGCACGGCGATTTGTGGAGGATCAGCCATCGCGGCCGTTTCGCCGATTGTGGATGCAGAAGATCATCAAATTTCATATGCGATGTCTTATACATTTATTTTCGATATGTTCATGATTATCTTGTTTCCGCTTATTGGTACATTATTGAATATGTCAGATATGGCTTTTGGACTTTGGGCAGGAACTGCAGTGAATGATACCTCAAGTGTACTGGCTGCTGGTTATGCCTTTAGTGAAGCGGCAGGGGATTTTGCGACAATGGTGAAATTAACACGTACACTATTCATTATCCCAACAGTGATTCTATTTTCACTGATTCAAATTCGTAAAACAAGAGCGAATGCAGCTTCAACAAATAATGGACAAAGCGAGATGAACATGGATTTAAAAAGTGTTTTCCCTTGGTTTATTTTAGGCTTTTTAGCGATGACGTTGCTCAACAGTATCGGGCTTATTCCTGTAGAACTTTCAAGCTTAGCTAAAGATATTAGTAAATTCTTGATGGTTGTCGCTTTAGCAGCCGTCGGGCTTAAGACGGACTTAGGTAAAATGAAACAAACAGGAGCCAGACCGTTAATTCAAGGCATCGTAATTTCATCTTTAGTTGTGGTTGTCTCGTTAACCGTTGTTTTCGCTTTAAACATGGGTTAGTCAATGGAAAGAAAAAAGTCGACTTCTTCCTTTTGTTTAGGAGAAGCCGACTTTTTTATTTACAAAAATTTCTTTGTGAATTGAATTTTCTTATTTATTTTTCTTTCTCGTTCTACGAGCAAATTTTGGACATCTTCCGCTTCATGCATCATATCTTCCAACATGACGATATTTTTTTGAATCGTATTTCTGGTATTCCAATCCGAAAAGATATTATCAAAAAAGATATCAAACGCTCGACTCATCTGGTTCAATTCTTCATAAGCCAGTGCAGTTTGTAAATCGACATCATTTAATTCTTTTTGATACCGATCGAGTGCTTGTTCTAAATAGGATAGCTCTTGCTCGGCTTTATCTATTTTATTGTATTTAATCAAATCAATCAGGAGACTATCTGTGAATAAATCCACCGTAGCCATCGAATTGGCAGAATCGAGTTGCTTCAACACTAACTCAATCCCAAAAAGCACGTCTTCACCAGCTTTAATGGCCTCATCTAATTCTTTTACTTCCTGTTCAAGTTCTGCACGTTCAATTTCTTTCTGCGTCATTTTCTCCTTAAATTCTGGGTTTGTCTGAGCGAGTTCTTCTCGTAACTCGTCCATTCTTCGTTGAATCGATTTAATGTCTTCTTCGAGAATGGATAATTCTTCAATGGCATCGAGGTGAAGGGAAGCTGCAGTATCTAATTCAATCTTGGCTTCAATTTGCTCTTGTTTTTCTTTATCTAGTTTTTCTTCATAGGTGCCAAGTAAGTTTTGTACAAAAGTTGAAAGAGATTGTTGTTCGAGTTGCTCGACATCCTGACTTTCTTTTTTAAACACTTCCTGGGCTTTAAGATGTTGCCTCTCATTTTCTTTTACACGGTGAATCGCTGTTTCTCTTTTTCTTAATAAGTTTTTCAATTCAATTTCTAATAGCTCATAAGTTCGCACACTTTTACCTCCAATGGTCTAATCGACTCGTTTAAAAATAGAGCACTTAAAATGTCTTCTTTTAAGTGCTTAGAAAAATTTCCTACATTTAAAGCTATTTCTCAATTCCAGCTAAACCGACAGCTCCTGGACCACCGTGACTTGAAATGACAGCACCAGCTTCCACCCACTTCGAATCTTCAACCCCATATTCACGTAACAAATTAAAAATGTCCTCTTTTTGTTCTTTAGTAATATCTGGCGCTCCACCGACTAAAACAGTGCCTCGATCAATATCAAATTCTTTGAAAAAATCATCAAACATTTTTCTTAAGCAACGCTCAAAAGAGCCGCGATATTTCTTCCCAGAGACAAGATAACCATCTTCTAATTTAATGGTTGGGTGCAGATTCAACAAATTCGCTCCGTGATAGGCGAGACTCGAAACGCGTCCACCAGCTTTTAAATAAATTAATGTTTTAGGAAGGAAAACCATTTTCGTACGTTCACGAATATCTTCCACAAAAGCAATAATTTCTTCTGGCGTTGTGTCTGGATGGTCTTCAATGAATTCAGCCGTTGCTTGAATAACGGTTGTCAAGCCCATGCTGACATGTTTTGCATCGACTAAATGAATGTTATCAAATTCTTCAGCCGCAATATTGGCTGCATTGTAAGAAACTGTCGTCACCGCTGAATAAGCGATATGGATAATATTTGCATCCGGATATTGATCAAAAATTTCACGGAAAACTTTCGTATTATCTTCTGGTGTGGAACCAGAGGTCTTAGGCAATACATTGTTTCTATCGTAGTAGTTGAATACTTCTTCGACGTCAAACGAACCATCATCGTAAGTTTCTTCACCCATCGTCACATGCATTGGAACGATGTGAATATTGTATTTTTCTTGAAGGTCCTTTGGCAAATCTGAACCGCTTTCAGTTGTAATGATATATTTAGTCATGGCAAACTCCTTTTTGATACATACTTCATTCTTTTGTTTATATTACCATACTGACTTTAGATACCGAACTAGAATTAATAGGAGATTATAAAACCTTGGTCAAACTTGTGTGTTTATTTCTAATTCGTTGTAAATAATTCTATCTGTGTTATACTTACTGAGGTAAAAAAATTGAATAATATATTTGGGGTGCTTTCAAAAGCTGAGATTATACTCATTTACCTGATTCAGTTAACACTGGCGTAGGGAAATATATTTATATATACGATTACAAAACCCAAATCATGTCTTGATTTGGGTTTTTATGATATAAATGTACTTTTGAGTGAAGGACTCCTCCAAATATAAACGATTTAGGAGGTGTTTTTTTATGGCAAATAGTAGTGTTGCATTACAAATTTTACCGCTCAACGCATCAGAAGAGCAGACACTTAAAGTAGTGGATCAAGTGATTGAATACATCCAATCTAAAACAGACCAATATGAGGTGTCGTCATTTGAAACGACGATTGAAGGAGATTACGAAGAAGTCATGGAAATTTTAAGAGAAGCTATCAAGATTGCTGGGGATGCACATCCTGACATCTTTACGAATGTCAAAGTTCGATACAAAGGCGGGGGACAGGTGTTAACGACGGATGAAAAAACTTCGAAATATCGCAAATAATTATGCGCCCTGGATTTTAGGAATAGCGCTTCTGTTCTTTTGGGAGCTGGCTGGATACTTTAATTTGCTCCCTCAGTTTATTATTCCAACGCCAAGTGAAATCATTCTGGCATTGACCGAAGAATGGCAAGCGTTAATTTACAACAGTGCCATTACATTATTTCAAGCATTAGTTGGTTTAATCATTGGC
>DATGSY010000032.1:0-2719 GCA_035302125.1 Atopostipes sp. | reverse complement strand
CGATTTAAGACAGGAACTCCTCCAAGAATTCATAAAGATACGATTGACTATTCTTACACAGAGGAACAACCGGGTGATCCGGAACCAAATCACTTTAGTTATGAATCAAAAGATGAAGATTATATGCCAATCGAAGAACAATATTCTTGCTGGTTAACGTACACGAACCCGGATACGCATGAAACGATTTTAAGCAATATCGACCGTGCGCCAATGTTTACTGGTTTAGTCGATGGTGTAGGTGCACGTTACTGCCCATCCATCGAAGATAAAGTGGTTCGTTTCGCGGATAAAAACCGCCATCAAATCTTCTTAGAGCCAGAAAGTGCAGATACGGATGAGATTTACGTCCAAGGTCTAAACACTTCACTGCCTGAAGATGTACAAATGGACGTGTTACGATCCGTAAAAGGTTTAGAAAATGCAAAAATGATGCGTACTGGGTATGCCATTGAATATGACGTCATTTTACCGCATCAATTACGTGCAAGCCTTGAAACGAAAATGATTGAAGGGCTGTTCACTGCAGGTCAAACAAACGGAACGTCCGGTTACGAAGAAGCGGCTGGGCAAGGATTAATCGCCGGAATCAACGCGGCTTTGAGAAACCAAGGAAAAGAGCCGTTCATTATGAAACGGAATGAAAGCTACATCGGCGTGATGTTAGATGACTTGGTCACGAAAGGAACGGCAGAGCCTTACCGTTTATTAACTTCTCGTGCAGAATATCGTTTATTGTTACGTCATGACAACGCAGATTTCCGCTTAACCGATTATGGTTACGAATTTGGTTTAATTTCTGAAGAACGTTATGCAGCGTTTAACGAAAAAAGAAATCAAACAGAAAGAGAATTAGAACGCTTAAAAACAGTTCGCATCAAACCAAGTCAAGTCGTTGAGTACTTGGAAGAAAAAGGCGAGCCTCAACTAAAAGATGGTGTGTTAGCTTATGACTTCATGCGTCGTCCATATGTCGCTTATGACGATGTCGCAGCGATTTACCCGCCAGAAGAAGAAGTGGCAAAAGATGTAAAAGAACAAGTCGAAATCCACATCAAATACGAAGGGTACATTAAAAAAGCGCAACGTAAAGTCGACAAAGTTAAACGTATGGAAAACAAAAAAATCCCTGCGAACATTGACTATACGGCAATCAGCAGCTTGGCGACTGAAGCCGTTGAACGTCTAACAAAAATTCAACCAGAAACCATCGCACAAGCCAGCCGAATCAGTGGAGTCACCCCTTCAGACATCGCCATCTTAAGTGTGTATGTCGAACAAGGTGCGTATGAAACGGTTGAAAGCAAGTAATTGTATAAGATAAAACTTGAAACGACGAGTTGACTTCCAAGTCAGCTCGTTTTTTTGATTTTAGTGAAATATATTTACCAAACAGTCCACTGAACATCAATACTGAGAGAGCATGAGACAAAAGTCTCAAAAAAAGATACTATATTAAACTAAAAAAGAGAAAGCGCTATCAACTTATCGATAAACTATTGTAAACGAATGAAAAAATCATAAAATGAATGCGATTACAAAATGAATATCCGGATATCATTTTGTAAAAAAAGAGAAAGAAAGAGGAGAATATTATGACAAACTTTACCGATACACTTGATAGAAAAATTATGCCAGCCGTAAGTAAACTATCAGAAAATACGATCATCAAATCAATACAGTACGGTGCAATGTCTACAATGCCACTTAGTTTGGGAGTAGCTTTAATAGCGATTGTTGCAAACTTACCGATTGAACCATGGTTGAATTGGTTAACAAATACGGGTATAGACGTGCATATGCAAGCGACTCTGAAAGTAACTTTGGAATCATTAGCTCTTTATATGACTTTTATCGTTGGATATTATAATGCACAACTAAGAGGATCAAATGGTTTGACCGGTGGGATTATTTCATTAGGCTCTTATTTGATTTTAATGCCGCATGTTATCGCTTATGAAGGTGGAACTGTTAGTGGGATTGATTTCAATTATTTAGGATCAGACGGAATCTTTGGAGGGATGATTATAGCACTTATTTTCTCAGGGTTATATTCCTTCCTAAATAAAAAAGGATTGGTTGTAAAATTACCGGAATCAGTCCCGCCAAAGGTCGCAGAATCCATGTCACCGACCTTTATTGCAATCATTCTATTTACTACCGTATTTTTAACGCGTGTTGCATTTTCGTTTACTGAATACGGTGATTACTTTACAGCTATCAACACTGTTATAGGCGCACCTATTTTAAGGTTGGGAGCAAACCCTACATCCGCAGTCATCTTTTTAATGCTGACCTCCGCTTGCTGGTTCTTTGGTATTCATCCAAATGTTATTTTGAGTATGTTTTTACCAGTATTGATGACTACAGGAACTGCAAACTTAAATGCTTTCATGAGTGGTGAAACAATGCCTTATTTTGCATTCACTGGTGCAATGATGTTCTATGCATACGGTGGAACGGGCAATACGATTGGTCTTTCATTAATGATGCCTTTTGTAGCAAAGTCTGAAAGATTTAAAGCACTAGGTAAGTTAAATATTGGACCTGCTATTTTTAATATTAATGAACCGTTAATTTTTGGATTGCCAATTATGTTAAACCCATTGTTCTTTATTCCACTTGTAGGTTCATCATTAGTTAATGGTTTATTAGGTATTTTATTCTACAACTTGGGATTCTTTAATGCATTGAATCCTACTATATCACTACCATGGGT
>DATGSY010000031.1:0-2436 GCA_035302125.1 Atopostipes sp. | reverse complement strand
GATTTTTCTACTGTAGATATCAATGATGGCTGTCAGGTACATAAATCCGTTTTTCATGGGAACGAACGTAATGTCAATGCCCCAGACCTGATTGGCCCTAGTGATCTCCAGGTTTTTAAGTAAGTACGGATGGACATATTTCTTTTCTCCCAAAACAGTAAGGTGGCGTCTGGGATAGATGGGCATTATTCCGGACAGACGCATCAGTCGGCAGATGCGCTCGTAACCTGCTTTGAAGCCTTTTTCGGCAAGCATATCTTGCATGGTCAGCACTCCCGCAGTGGGAACCTCCAAAATATGTTCATCCATTAAACGCATCATCTGTAGGTTGTCCTTTGGTTCCCCTTTGGGAACATAATAAAAACTTCCTTTAGATAGGTTTAGTAGCCCCAACTGAGCATTGATGGACAGATCCGAATTCGGTTCTACAAGTTGCCGTTTCATATCGAGTGACCCAATTTGTTCAAGCTTTTTTTTAAAAAGTCACGTTCCATCTCAAGGCGCCCGATCTTGCCGTAGAGCTTCTCCACATCAACCTCGGGTTGATCACCTTTTTTACTGTTTTCGGCCTCAAATATGCTTTTGCTGCGCTCCAAAAACTCCTGTTTCCATTGGCTTATCTGATTGGGGTGGAGCTCAAATTTATGTGCCAGCTCTGTGAGCGTATACCTTTCCTTAAGTGCCTCTATGGCTACTTGTGATTTAAATTCACTGCTGAATTTTCTGCGTGTTCTTTTCATTTTTTCCATTGTTTAAAGTTAATAAAATTTTCAACTTAAACACTGGTCTAAATTTGTCGAGGTATTATAGTCTGACAGTTCCAAAGAATTATTAAATACAATAAAAAATGCTGCCCAAGATGGAATGGACAGCACTTTTTGGATAATATTATAATATAAAATTAGTTTCCGCTCTCCAGGGCATCCACTTTTGCTTTCATTTCCTGAAATTTAGCATCTTCACCAAGTTGGCTGTAAATGTTCATGAGCGTGCGTAAAACTTGAATGTTATTTTGATTCAAATTGTATGCCTTTTCTAAATAAGGAAGGGTTTCTCTGTACAAATCTTCTCTAATTTTCTTCAATTCTTCATAACGCTGATTGTCAGCTCGTGAAGTTCCCAGGCTATTCATTTCTTCGACAATGGGACCTTCTTTAGACAATTTTAGAACGGCAAGATTAATCAAAGCAGATTGGTAATCCGGTTTTAACTCCAATGCCTTTTCATAGTATTTTTCTGCTTTTTCATTTTCACCCAATTCGGCAGTACCCACCCCTAGATTAAAATACAATTCCGGATTATCGGGATCAGTTTCAATAATCTTGGCCATCAATTCATTATAGCGTTTCATATCGCCCATATTATAGCTCATATCTGCTTCTGCGCGCATCAAATAAACATCATTTGGATTTTCAGCTCGTGCGGCATTCATCAACTCGATGGCTTTTTCATTTTCACCTTGCTGAATGTAGATAAGGGTCATATTACGTAAAATCTCCCCTTTTTTAGATTCTGTAACACGCACTTCCGGCTTAATATATTCTCCCGTTCGTACGGCTATATTTCGTAAGTTTTCATTGTCAAATGGGTGAACTTCTCCGGTTTCTTTATGAGTAGCGACATACTCTGTAGTTTGTCCGGTATACCCTAAATCCAATACTTTTTGATAATACTCCAAAGCTTTTGGATAATCTTGGGCATTTACATAATTGGAAGCTGCAAAATACAAATCGGAGGGATCCTCACTAATTTTATAGCTGGTAATTAATTTCTCGGCAGCAGCAACAAATTGATTTGCATTTTGATCGCTTACAGCTGAATTAATAAAAACAGTACGAAGATTGAACAACGCATCTTGATGCTCATTTTTAAGAGCAGGATTCAATTCAAAAGCTTTTATAAACGCATTGGCTGCTTCTTTTGCTTTTTCGTAATTAGAACCTGCAGTAGCGGTGAGCGCTTCTCCGCGAAGCGCATAAAATTTTGCTTGCATCTCCTTGTCCGCAGAAGCAATACTTCCTTCTGCATCTTTAAGATTGGAGAGTACTTCGCTATATTTTTGAGATTTTAAAGCCCGTTCCGCCCTTCTGATTTCGCGCTGTTGCGCAAAAGAAAATCCGGTGATTAGAGCCATTCCTATTATTAACAATTGTTTTCTCATAAAAATTAAATTAATCATTACTTAAATTTTCATCTTGATTTAAAATATCGTCAGTATCGATATCGGGGTTTTCATATTCTAATTCTTCTTCCTCTTCTTTTACGACTTTGGCAACTGCCGCAATAGCATCGTCTTCACGTACTTTTATCAGACGCACTCCTTGTGTTGCACGTCCCATTACTCGTAAATCGGAAACTTTCATTCGGATTGCAATTCCGGATTTATTGATAATCATCAAATCATCGGTATCCGTCACACTCTTGATGGCCACCAAG
>DATGSY010000030.1:0-5906 GCA_035302125.1 Atopostipes sp. | reverse complement strand
AATTTGTTCCTAACCATCACTTAAAAATCAAATACGCTTTACCAGGTGCAATTTTTGCCTCCATCGGATTAGTTTTATTGTCTCAATTCTTTACTTTAATTACCCAATTTATGGGTGGGGACGCGATTACAAATGCTACATTAGGTGGTTTTATCGCTTTAATGCTCTTTTTATATCTCGCGAATGTGGTCCTTTTATTTGGTGCATTGATCAATACGTTAACTTTTGAGTTGCGGAATAATATCTCTGTGCCAGAGTATGAGTTAGAACGCCATGAAAAAGAAGAAAGAAAAGAATCAAGATGGCAAGGGTATCCGGATGAGAATGAAGTGAAGGTTTTAAAAAGAAAAATTTATAAAGTGAACTAGTGTTATTTTTAGAAAGGAAATATTGAATGACTGTGAAATATACAAAAACTGGATTATGGATAGAGAAATTAGAAGTTATTTATCGACTTGGATTATCAGAAAAAGGCCAAGATGATGTTGGTGAAGTCATGTTTGTAGAACTTCCTGAATTTGGAAGTCGCATTGAAGAAGGCGATAACTTAATCAGTGTTGAAGGGGCAAAAGCCGTTACGGAAATTGTATCTCCGGTAAGCGGACTTGTCGAAAATGTCCATAAAACACTAGAAGATAATGTTGACTTATTAAATTCGACAGATCGTTCAGACAATTGGATAATTGAATTAACGAATGTTGAAGGATTTGAATCAGAACAGTTAAGTGATGATCCTTGGTTTGGTGAAGGAAAACCGGAGGAAAATTAACATACATTAATAAAAGAGCTGACAGATAGGACATGCCTACCTGTCAGCTCTTTTTTGTTATTTGCAAAAGCCCTTTATTTTCACAAGTGAGAGTAGAAAAGTTCGTCATTTGTCTTGGTTCATGTCAATCAATTAAGTGACTTCAAAATGAAGTAACCGCGTTTGACATAGACGATTTTTATACATTAGTTTCGACAAGGCTTAGGAATTTTTTAAAAATATTTAAACTACTTGGATCTGTTTTTTGAAGGATTTCTGGATGCCATTGTACAGCCATCACTTTTTGAGATTTATCTTTACTCTCAATCGCTTCAATGATATCATCCTTTGCCCATGCAACAGGACGAAAAGCATCGCCAACTTTTTTGATTGCTTGGTGATGATATGAGTTGATGACTGTTTCTGTCCCTAAAGCTTCACCTAACCAGGAATCTTCTTCAATAATGACAGAGTGAGTGGCATATTTCCAAGGTGTTTTTTGGATATGGTCTACTTCTAAACCTTCGTAGTATGACACATCTTGGTAAAGCGAACCTTCAGAAGCAACGTTTAATAATTGCATACCCCGACATATACCAAGAATCGCTTTCTTTTGCTCCCAAGCAGCCTCTATCAATGCCAGCTCAAAAGCATCTCTTTCAGGTTCAATTTCTCCAATTTTCGGAAGTGGTTCTTCTAAAAATAAGAGCGGATCCACATCTTGTCCACCAGCTAAAACTAAAGCGTCCACTCGATCAATATAATCTTTAGCTTCTTCAGGTTTTGATAAAGGGATTATAAAAGGAATAGCCCCACTTAATCGAATAGAATCTGTAAGTTCTTTAGGGACAATATTATAATCAAAATTCGAATGGATATTTTGTTCCTTTGACAAGAAATAACCCGAGATTCCAACAATAGGTTTCATTCAATCATGCTTCCTTTCAATTTCGTGTTAATATACAGTTTAACGTATTTAGAACAAAGATTCTAATTTTCAAATCTTTCTAAATAAGTATAATAAAGGTAAATAGTACAATGCCGCTAAGAAATAAGTTACAATAAAAGTTGACAAAAGATAACGAAGGAGAGGGGAGTAAACATGCAAAATTCTATCGAAATCACAGGAGAATACAATTCAGCCATAGTCTATAACCCAGATATCGACGAATCATCCTACCAGCAAATACAAAACATGATGAATCGAGAAGAATTTAAAGACAGTACATTCCGATTTATGCCGGATGTCCATTATGGAAAAGGTTCCACTGTGGGGACGACCATGACTGTCCACGATAAGATAGTACCATCCTTTATCGGCGTTGATATTGGCTGTGGAGTTTCTGTTACGGAATTGGAAATCAACAAAAAAGAAGCATCGGATAAAAACTTTTTGAAAAAATTTGATCGCAATGTTCGGCAAAATGTTCCATTAGGATTTAACCGACATAACGTTTATAAAGAAGCACCTGATGTAAACCTAGAAGAATTCATCGTAGCTGATCAATTGGATGAAGAAACTTTTTATACATCCATTGGTTCTTTAGGTGGAGGAAACCATTTTATTAGTCTGGAAGCTTCAGATGATGGAAAAGTTTATTTAGTCATTCATTCAGGCAGCCGCAACATCGGTCACACAGTGGCTACAATCTATCAAGATTTAGCAGATGATTTACATCCTTCTGAAAGAAAAGGTGAAGGATACTTAGATGGTAAACTAATGGAAGACTATCTACACGACCTTGGCTTAGCCCAAAAATATGCATTGCAAAACCGTAATGCCATGGCCGATGCCATCTTAAAAAGTAACGGTTTAACTCAACGCGACCGTTTTGATTCTGTGCATAATTATATCGATTTGGATAAAATGATTGCTCGTAAAGGAGCCATCTCTGCTAAAAAAGATGAAAAAATCATAATTCCATTTAATGCACGTGACGGTTCGGTGATTGCGAAAGGTAAAGGGAATGATGATTGGAATCAATCTGCGCCTCATGGAGCAGGAAGAACCATGTCTAGAACGCAAGCACGGAAAAAAATTCCATATCCTGAATATCAAAAAATGATGGAAAATGTGTATTCCACATCTGTTTCCAAGAGAACGTTAGATGAAGCACCTTCTGCCTATAATGAACAAAAGAAAATCTTGAAATTGGCAGAACCAACAATAGAAGTTCTCGACTACATTCGTCCAATATATAACCTTAAAGGGTAAAAAAATTTGATCTATAAAATACAAATAATTATATTTTTGCATTGAAATGTTGTAAACTAATGAAGTTAGTATTTATGAAGTCAAAGGAGAAGTTTTATGTGTTTTTGGAAGAAATTATCCATTGTACCACTTAGTTTAGTTGTATTCGCTGGTTGTGCAAGTGGAGAAGCAGACACAGCGTCTGAAGTGGGAGAAGAGAACCAAACGGAAATGCCTGAAATGTCAGAAGTTGCTGAAGCACCTTCCATCGACAAAGGGGATACCGTTGAAACGACCATCGATATCGAAAATTCGGATCAATGGGTCGAAGAAGCCGCTGAAGTGACAGAAGCAGCAAGTGGTGATGACTATGTGCAGTTGGATCGTGGAGTATTGACGGTCAATCAGATTAGTGACATGCTAAAGCACTTACCTATGGAAATCACATTTGCGGATGAGAATAGTCAATTTTTATACTATAACTATCGCGAAGATCCAGAAGATATGTTAGCAGCCCGCGCACCGGAACAAGTAGGCGACGCATTAACAGACGGGCATCCACAAGAAGCTCAAGAGAATATGCAAAGAGCTTTGGACATGTTCTATGCAGGTGAAATTTCACATTTTCAACGCGTAGCTGAGTCAGAAGACGAAGATGTTTTTAAAGTTATTACTTATCAGGGCGTCTACGATGACAATGGAGAATATAAAGGAATTGCCCAGTATGCCCAAGATATTCAGCCAATCATTGATTTTTATCTCGAAGAGACGGGTATGATGTTAGTCGAAGATCCGGATGCTGTTTCTGGGGCAACTGCTGAAGAAGAAGAGTAAAAAGAATTTATAAAAAAGAAATTTCAAAACATTGTTGACAGGAAATTTTATGTCTGATAAGATGTTTTCAGCTTAAAAATTAATATTTCATTAGAAATTCACAAATTTAATAGATTAAACACATTGAGAAGAAAAGTACATTTTGGAACTATACACAGAGAGCCTCGTTTGGTGAGAGAGGTTATAGGGAAGAAATGGAAAATGGTCTTTGAGAAGGATTAGTGAACGATTTGCGCAAGCTAATCCCGGTAGCACCCGATAGCGTGCCTCGGTATAATAAACACGAGAAGTGTTTACGTACTGGCTGAGGTTGTTTCAGTGATGAGGCAACGCATGAAGGTGGTAACACGGAAGAATAAGCTTTCGTCCTTTGAGATTTTATGAAGAAATCTCTGGGACGGAAGCTTTTTTTGTTTGATGAAAAGGAGATACGAAATGATTACTTTAAAAAATGTAAAGAAGACTTTTTCAAATAAAGAGCAAGAAATCACTGCCGTTAATGATGTTTCATTAACGATTGAAGAAGGCGAAATATACGGCATTATTGGCTACTCTGGAGCCGGAAAGAGTACATTGGTGCGAATGTTGAATGGGTTAGAACAACCAACTTCTGGAGAAATTTTAATTAACAATCAAAATATTAGTCAAATGTCGAATCGAAAATTACGATCCACTCGTCAAAAAGTGGGCATGATTTTCCAGCACTTTAATTTATTGTGGAGTCGAACCGTAAAAGAAAATATCCTCTTCCCACTAGAAATAGCTAATGTACCAAAAGTAGAGCGTTCAAAAAGAGCGGAAGAGTTAATTGAATTAGTGGGATTGAAAGGGCGGGAAAATGCTTATCCATCACAATTGTCTGGAGGACAAAAGCAGCGAGTAGGGATTGCACGAGCACTTGCCAATGATCCAAAAGTTTTACTTTGTGATGAGGCAACAAGTTCCCTGGATCCACAAACGACAGATAATGTTTTAGATTTATTGTTAGAAATTAATCAACGCCTCAACTTAACGATTGTCATGATTACCCATGAAATGCATGTGATTCGTAAAGTGTGTGACCGCGTGGCGGTCATGGAAGATGGCCGAGTCGTTGAAGAAGGTCAGGTTGTCGATGTTTTTAAACACCCAAAACAAGACATTACGAAAAAATTTATTCGTCAAGATACCGACCCGGAAAATGTGGATACTGATGAAATCATTGAAGATTTAATTCGCCAGTATCCAAATGGAAAATTACTGCATTTGAAATTTCATGGTGGGGGTGCACAAGCACCTATTATTTCTAAAATAATTCGTGACTATGATGTGGACGTTAATATTATACAAGGGAATATACAGACGACTCAAGAAACATTAATCGGATCGTTATATGTTCAATTGTTAGGGGATAATGAAAATATTGAGAAGGCCATTCAAGAATTTCATCGAATGCGAGTAGAAACTGAGGTGATTGAAAATGACATTAAGGATTAACGTTGGACAAAGTATTTTTGAACAGTACACTGAATTTTCTGAAGTTAATTGGGAAAGAGTATGGGAAGCTACAGGAGAGACGCTCTTTATGACCTTTGCTTCAATCATCGCAGTCTTTTTCTTAGGTCTATTAATCGGGCTCCTTCTTTTTGAAACAAGAAACCAAGAGAATCTTTTTTCAATAGTTTTAAATCGCCTAGTGGCCTTATTCGTAAATATTTTTAGATCCATCCCCTTCATTATATTAATTGTATTACTGATTCCTATCACCAGGGTCATTGTCGGACGGATCACTGGTCCTATTGCCGGATTACCAGCGCTTATACTAGCGTCAGCACCCTTTTATGGCAGGTTAGTAGAGACAGGTTTTCGTGAAATTGACTACGGAGTGGTTGAAGCAGCTGAATCGATGGGGGCCAGTAAGCTTGAAATTATTTTTAAAGTGCTAATCCCTGAAAGTTTACCATCACTCATTGCGGGAATTACAACAACAACGATTTCGCTTGTTGGGTATACAGCAATGGCGGGAGTCATCGGAGCTGGTGGATTAGGAAACTTGGCGTATCTAGAAGGATTTCAAAGAAGTCAGCATACAGTGACCTTAGTGGCTACTCTTCTCATATTAATTATAGTGTTTATCATCCAATGGATCGG
>DATGSY010000029.1:0-3431 GCA_035302125.1 Atopostipes sp. | reverse complement strand
CGTCGTACAATTGGTATAGACGACAGCGATCCTGTGGATGAAGAAGAAGACGAAACAAAAGTCGAAAAAGATCCGGAAGACGTCGATCCAAAAGAATTGGAATCCGAAGCAAAATCTGACGATTCTGCAGAAACAACAGACGACGTGGATGGTCATGATGAAGAAAACAACGATTCAAAATAATTGTTGATTTCATCCAAACAAGTTAAAATTTAACAGAAGAAAGAGGATGCGAATGATCGTAATCCTCTTTTTTAACGGTAACTTTTAAATAACTAGATAGATAAAAATAGAAAATTAATCAAAGAAAGAGTGAAAGAGATGACAGACTCTTTAATCAAAGCGTTGGCATTTAATGATGAAGTGAGAATTTATGTCATGAATGCCACCAATATGGTTGAGACGGCTAGGAAAACTCATGATAGTTGGAGTGTAGCAACTGCTGCATTAGGCCGTTCAATGATTGGGACGACATTTATAGGGGCAACTTTAAAAAATAAACAAGATAAAATTACTATGCGTCTACAAGGAAATGGTCCTGTAGGCGGCATTATTGTGGATTCAAATATGTATGGCCAAACCAAAGCCTACATCCAAAATCCTCATATTTCTCTAGGCTTAAATGAAAAGGGGAAACTCGACGTCAAAGGAGCAGTAGGTACAGAAGGGTCTTTGGCGATTACTAAAGATCAAGGATTAAAGACCCCTTTCGTAGGGCAAGTTCCCTTGGTCAGTGGAGAAATCGCCGAAGATTTCACGTATTACATGGCGGTTTCTGAACAGACACCTTCTTCCTTTGGGCTGTCTGTTTTGGTCAACCCAGACGAATCTGTACAAGTCGCTGGTGGCTTCATGATTCAAGTTTTACCTGGAGTTCGTGAGGAAACCATTGATCAAATTGAAGAAACTTTAAAAGAGATGCCACAAGTGTCGGATGTTTTAGAGAAAGACAGTTCACCTGTTCAATTATTGGATGTGTTAGCTGGAGAAGGAAATTACCGTGTGTTGGAAGAAATGCCGGTATCCTTTAAATGTGATTGCTCAAAAGAACGTTTTGCAGATGCCATCGTATCTTTAGGTAAAGAAGAAATACAAAACATGATTGATGAAGATCATGGAGCAGAAGCTGTATGTCATTTTTGCCGCACCGCATACACTTATACCGTTGAAGAATTAGAGGCGTTAAAAGAAGAGGCAAAATAATTCTTCTATACTAATAGATAGTTATAGAAAATCAAAGGCAAGGTCGAATACACTAAAATCAGTCTACCAGCGACTTGAAAAATATGATACTATGATTAGTGACTGTTTGGATTTAAAGAATTGAAATAAGGCCAAGCAACATTAACAGATCAAATGAAAATGAGAATTAAAAATAGAAGGGGAGCATAATCAAGTATGGTGAAAGATAATGAACGTCTAGAAGATTTGAATGATCAAATGCTTGTCCGACGTGAGAAAATGCAAGAGCTTAGAGACAAAGGAATTGATCCCTTTGGAGATCGTTATGAACGCACACATTATTCGAGTGAATTGATTGAAGAGTATGATCATTTATCAAAAGAAGAATTAGCAGAACAAGAAATTCCAGCGAAAGTTGTTGGCCGTTTAATGGCTAAACGTGGCAGTGGAAAAGCGAGTTTTGCGAATTTACAAGATAATAATGGAACAATTCAAATTTATGTTCGTTTAGATGCTGTGGGCGAAGAACAGTATGAAGTCTTTAAGGATGCTGACTTAGGCGACTTTATTGGTGTTGAAGGTCAGTTAATGAAGACAAATACTGGAGAATTGACTGTTCGCGCAGATAGCACAACATTCTTGACGAAAGCCTTACGTCCATTGCCTGACCAATACTATGGATTAAGCGATGTGGAAACAAAATACCGTAAACGTTATTTAGATTTAATTGCAAACGAAGAAAGTATGGAACGTTTTGTTAAACGAAGCCAGATTCTTCAAGAAATCCGTAATTTCTTAACAGGAAAAGGTTACTTAGAAGTAGAAACCCCTACTTTGCATAATATACCAGGAGGAGCAGCAGCTCGTCCATTTATTACACACCATAATGCGTTAGATATGGACCTTTACCTGCGTATCGCATTGGAATTGCATTTAAAACGTTTAGTTATTGGTGGAATGGAAAAGGTCTTTGAAATTGGCCGAGTGTTCCGTAATGAAGGAATTGATACCACACACAACCCTGAATTTACAATGCTTGAATTGTATACGGCTTATCATGACTACTGGGATGTTATGGATTTAGTAGAAGAATTAATCCAGGATGTAGCAGAAAAAGTCAATGGTTCTACAACGATTACTTATGGAGAACACGAAATTGAATTAGGTGGCGAGTGGGAACGACGCCATATGGTTGACTTAATCAAAGAAGAAACAGGTGTAGACTTTTGGGAACAAGTTTCTGATGAAGAAGCTCGCCAATTAGCCAAAGAACATAATGTAGAAATTGAAGATTATGCAACTGTGGGTCACGTCATCAATGAGTTTTTTGAAACATTTGTTGAAGACAAACTTATACAGCCGATCTTTGTATATGGACATCCAACCGAAATTTCACCATTGGCGAAGAAAAATGATGAAGATCCACGCTATACAGATCGTTTTGAGTTCTTCATTGCTGGACATGAATACGGAAATGCTTTTAGTGAGTTAAATGATCCAATTGATCAAAGAGAACGATTTGAAGCCCAACAAAAAGAACGAGATCAAGGAAACGTTGAAGCTCATGGAATTGATGAGGATTTCGTAGAAGCATTGGAGTACGGTCTTCCGCCAACCGGAGGATTGGGAATCGGGATCGACCGATTAGTTATGCTTCTGACAAATACTCAATCGATTCGTGACGTCATTTTATTCCCAACGCTAAGAGATGCTTAATGAATATCTATGATTGATTGAATATAAAGACAAAGAACCGGTTAAGTGTAAAATCTTAATCGGTTCTTTAATACTTTATTCTCTGAGAAGTAGAGAAAAATCACTTTGTCTGATGATAAGATAAAATATTTTTAAGAAAATAGAGGGAAGTTATTTAATAATTAAAAGTTTTTTAAGGAATTCCCTTGACGAAGGTAGGAGAAGTTGGTAAGATATATCTCGTGCTGTTCCGAACAAATCATTTAAAACAAAGAAGTAAATTGTTCTTTAAAGAAATAATATTTGTTCAAAAAAACAGTTTAACTCTTGACAAACCTAAAGTTTTGTCATATACTATTAAAGCTCACAGGGACATGTTAATTTCATGTTAAGTTTCTAAATACTCTGTGACGTATAGATCTTTGAAAACTGAACAAAGTAATACAACCAAAAATGTGCAGGGGTCTTCTATCAATTTTTGATAGTCAAGACAACACAAGTTAATTTTTAACAAAGTAATGAGTCAATCAAACGGCTAACAGAGGTTAGCCACT
>DATGSY010000028.1:0-2768 GCA_035302125.1 Atopostipes sp. | reverse complement strand
GCGGCACGGAAGACCATAAAGAAGGTGTAGCAGCTTTTCTTGAAAAACGGAAGCCTGAGTTTAAGGGGAAATAGCGAACTGGCCGAGTTGAACAAAACCGATGAAGAAATCAACTGTTTTTTCATCGGTTTTATATTTAGTTGACCATTGTTTGAGGTTGATTCTAACAACTATCTATATAAATAATGCATAGAGTATTTTTAATTAAATATAATATTGAAGGGCTGTAAACAATTAATGGGGTGAATTAATTGCGATATTTTCTTTTGTTGACAATTATTTTTCTTACGGCAGCTTTTTTGATTGCGTGTCAATCAAATGAAGAGGAAGGGGAGGAACTAGACCAGGTTTTATATGAAGGTACTTCAGATAATTGGGAAGCTTTCATTTTTGTTGAACTATTGGAAGAAACGGATGAGCATTTTGAAGAAGCGACAATAACATTAACCTATCTTGGTGATAATGAAGAAGTGGAATCCTATCGCTTTTCAATTGAAAGACCATGGAGTGACAGTGCATTTGGATCCCCTGAAGAGGTGTTGGAAGAGGCAGAAGTTTCCCATGAATTGTTTAACCATCGTTTTTATCGTGCTTATGAAGATAATTACGATGTAGCCATTGACATGGAATGGGAAGATGACTCAGATCCATACACTGAAGAAATAAACATGGAAGTAGCTGAGTGAATGTACATTTCTTTTTAAGCAGTTATGTAATCAAGTGAATTTCATAATTACTTATTTCAAGTAAATATCCTAACATTTATATGCAAAAACACTTAATCATTAGCTCAATCTAGAACGTTCGCTCTGTTGATTGTAGCGGAAAGCGTCCGCCTGGAGCGGAAATAACTTTGTTCGGATTTTAATACTAATTTTCTATTACGAAATTGATTCAATCATGAAATAATCTCATATAAACTACATACCCTTTGGATCTATTGTTCAAAGGGTATTTTATTTGTTAGGCAGCAAAAAATAAACTACTATAAAAATCTTGAAGAACTAAACGCTTTGCTTGTAATCAGTCCTTTCAAAACATATAAATACGTTTAATTCCTGATTGGTAATTCAATCTTCCACGATTCGGCCATCTTCTGACAACTTTTCAGGTCGAACCAATTCAAAAGTAGCTTGGGAACTGGAATACTGTGCATTGGCACTATTTGTGCTTTCAAATATTTCGTCAGTCTTCACAGACTTAGTCTCCACAGATGTAGTAAATTGAAAAGGTAATTCCATTTCTTCCAATTCGGCAATCGCTACGATGTCATCTGAGCTGCCATCGTTATTTTGCACCGTTTGATGGGTAACGTCCACTCCGCCACGTTTCAGCACCATATCAGTTATTTCCACTCGGTTTAATCCATCTTGTCTTTGTCCATCCATGATCACGACATACGTTTTTCCTTCAGCAAGGAACACTTTATTCTGTTCCTCCGTTTCATTTCTCTCCAGCCATTTCTGAATAGGCTCCGGTGCTTCTTCCGGAACAATTATTTGAAAAGGAACCGCTACAGATTTATGTTCCGTTAAAAAGTCCGAATCGTGTCCCGAACCTTTTATGATTTCGTTAAATCGATGAATGCTCAGGTTGG
This sequence comes from Atopostipes sp., assembly GCA_035302125.1. Taxonomy (GTDB): domain Bacteria; phylum Bacillota; class Bacilli; order Lactobacillales; family Carnobacteriaceae_A; genus Atopostipes. The sequence continues at coordinate 1,171 of DATGSY010000028.1, read as the reverse complement.
AATTCTCCTGACCGGTTTCATCCGAGTACAGTCCCATCTGTATCGTTTCCAAGTCCTTTTTCAAGTCTTTGAGATAGCTCAGCTCTTCGTCAGCCAACGTACTATTATCAGCAAAATGATTAATTGGGTGATTTGAAAATATAAAACTGCCGATTTCCCGATCAACAAAGAGGTTTCCCGCATTCAGTATGAGATCTGTTTGTTCCAGCTCCCTATCAAGCTGAAGCAGGGCCTGTTCCATATCGTTCTCTATCAATGGCTGTTCCAATATCGAACCCAAAGAATTTATGGTTGTTTCTAATTTAAAGTAAAATTGGTTCAAAAACGATTCAAATTGACGCTGGCTTTCCTGCTTTTCCTGATACAGCTGCACACCGGTAAAGATAAGCACCAAAGAAATGATAATCAATAAATAGGTTTTGATTTTTCCGAAAGATTTTTTAATCATGAATAACACCTAACTTATAATAAAATGTACTTCATGAATTCTATTCGACAGACAGCATCTAAATCCCTTCCAGATCTAGAAAAAGAGATATATCTAAAACAGCTTCACTGCTTCACTCGTACCATAAACAAATATCCTATAACCGACAGCAGCCGGACCTTATCCTGTTTTGAAAGTTCATCCGACAGCGCTACAATATCATTTTGTATATCTCTGAATATGTTTGTGTATTCGTGGGGGAATTTTCCATTGTAAAAGTAAGCCCATTGATTTCCTTCTCCATCATTCCAGCTGAAACTTCCGGAAAAACCAGATGCTTTTATGGAAAGAATATGTTCGTCCTTTTCATTGAACAATTCACCTTTTATCTGAAATAGAGACTTCAGTTCTTCCTGTATGTATAGGCCAATTTCCTTTTCTTCCTGGTTAAAGATGGTTAGTTTCGTCTTTTTTAGCCAGCCCTTTTTCCGGAATGTAAATAGGATTTCCCCATCATATGATATAAATCCATAAGTTAACGGGAGGAATTCAAGCAAAGCATCGTGAAAAAATTGAAAAGGGTACATCCACCAAGGAATATCCAGTGGCTTCACCATGCCAATAAAGTTTCCATTTTTCTCGAAAAGAAGTAATCTCGGAGTGAAAGATACATCTTTTTTAATCACCACATTATTCAGGTCAAGTATCCCCTGTTTTGAATTGCGAATGTCGATGTTCTTTACT
>DATGSY010000027.1:0-3838 GCA_035302125.1 Atopostipes sp. | reverse complement strand
TATCAAAATACTCACAGACTGCTTTTAACGTTTCGGTTAAGTTTTTTAAATTATCGGGAACTTCCGTCAATTTCCCTTTATGGTAAATACTGTCAATTGTTATTTCGCCACGCTTTTTTTCAATCGTTACTTCAACATTTGCAGAAGTAAATGGGATAGCAATGGCCGGTTCGTTATGCACCACAGCATGCTCACCAATTAAAATGATTTTTCCATGCGCATAGCCGGATGCGGTATCTGGTAGAACCTTCATGTTAACCTCCTAATTATATTCGACATGTTCATCGGTATTCAACATTTACTATTGTAGTATATTTCTATCGTATTTTAACATGGTAGCATCTTAAACTTAAAATTGTTTTAAGATTTGAAGAAAAACTTGCTGAATTCTATAATTTTTACCCTCAAACGATACAAAGTGAAAATCTTTTAGAAAACCTGTTTCAATATACTCATTTTATGCTTTTTTTGTTACACTATAGTGGCGACGAAAAGGACAGGGAGGAAAACCATGCAAAAATCGAATACTTTTTATATATTCGATCGAGAAGATTGGACATCTTTAAACACCGCTGAGAACTTTTCTATGACCGATCAGGAACTGGAAGAACTTAGTGCCTTAAATGATAACGTTTCACTCAAAGACGTACGTGAAATCTATGTACCACTTGCATCGATTTTGGATATATTCATAAAAAACTATAACAAAGAACAAAAGCATTTGAAAAAGCTTTTAAACCTCGAACCTGAAAGGGTCCCTTATGTGATTGGAATTGCTGGAAGTGTGGCAGTAGGTAAAAGTACATTGGCACGACTTTTGCAGACGATTCTTTCGCAATATTACAAAGATAAAAAAGTGGATTTAATCACGACGGATGGATTCTTATATCCAAATGAGGTGTTAGAAGAAAGAGGCATTATGAATCGCAAAGGCTTCCCGGAAAGCTATGATATGCACCGGTTGATTACATTCATGGGCGATGTTAAGAGCGGGAAACCTAATGTAAAAGTCCCTAAATATTCTCATGCTGTCTACAATATTGTGCCGGGAGAGTTTCACGAAATTGACCGCCCGGATATTTTAATTGTGGAAGGCATTAATACCCTGCAATTACCGGCGAATGAAAAAATCTATGCCAGTGATTTTTTTGATTTCAGCTTTTATGTGGATGCTGAGCCGGACAATATTGAAAACTGGTATTTACAACGCTTTGGTATCTTGGTGGATACAGCGTTTAGAGATCCAAAAAACTATTATAACCGGTTTGCAAATATTGAGCGATCCCAAGCTTTTGATTATGCGAAAAAAGTTTGGAAAGAAGTAAACTATAAAAACTTAGTCAATTATATTCTGCCCACTCGATTCCGAGCGGATGCGATTATCCATAAAACAACCAATCATTACATTGATCAAATCTTGCTTCGAAAACACTAAACGAAGCGTTAGTTATTATAACGGAGGTTCTTAAAAATATGAATGAATCAGTAACAAAAAACGTCCCAACATTAGCAGTGATCGACTTTGGAAGTCAATCCAATCAACTAATCACCCGAAAAATTCGTGAGTTGGGCGTTTATTCTGAGTTATTTCCATACAATGTTTCGATGGAGACGCTAAAAGAAAACAATGTCCAAGGACTTGTTTTCACAGGCGGACCGAGACGTGTGTTAAGTGAGGATGCCTTTAAAGTGGATCCAGCCATTTATACATTAGGATTACCAATATTAGCGATCGATTATGGCGCTCAATTGATGGTCCAACAATTAGGCGGAGAAATCAGTCCAGCTGAAGAAAGTGGAGCAGGCATTACAACACTTGAACTTTTAAACCAAGATGTTCCATTATTTAAAGGATTAAATCCTAAAGAAAAGGTTTGGCAAAGTATCAATGATCAAATGACAACATTGCCAGAAGGGTTTCAAGTGGTTGCTCAAGCAGAGCATGAGGAACATGCGGTCATTTACAATCAAGAAAAGAATTTCTATGGCGTCCAATTCCACCCGGAAGTTCACCAAACGGAAAATGGAAAACAAATCATTGAGAATTTTGCCATGGATATTTGTGGGTTCACAGGTGACTGGGATATGGAGCAATTTATCGATTTAGAAGTGAAGAAGATTCGCGAACAAGTCGGTGATAAAAAAGTGCTCTTAGGTCTATCTGGAGGCGTTGATTCTTCGGTTACAGGAGTTTTATTAAATAAAGCAATCGGTGATCAATTGGTTTGTATCTTTGTGGATCACGGTCTATTGCGAAAAAATGAAGCAGAAGAAGTCATGGAAAGTTTATCCGGCAAATTCGGTTTAAATATTGTCCATGTCGAAGCCAGTGAACGCTACTTGTCCAAATTAGAGGGCGTCAGCAATCCAGAAGAAAAAAGAAAAATCATAGGAAATGAATTTATTGAAGTTTTCAGTGATGAAGCGCGCAAGTTGGATGGCGTGGAATTCTTAGCTCAAGGAACGCTCTATACCGATGTCATTGAAAGTGGTACAGAAACTGCTGAGACGATCAAATCACACCACAATGTTGGCGGATTGCCAGAAGATTTAGAGTTTGATCTGATTGAGCCGATGAATACATTATTTAAAGATGAAGTCCGTGCATTAGGTGAAGAGTTGGGTATGCCAGCAGATTTAGTCTGGCGACAACCTTTCCCAGGACCTGGATTAGCTGTGCGTGTGCTTGGTGAAATTACTCGTGAAAAATTAGAAGTGGTTCGCGAAAGTGATGCGATTTTACGAGAAGAAATCAAAAATGCGGGACTAGAACGAGACATTTGGCAATACTTTACCGTGCTGCCGGGATTCAAAACAGTCGGCGTGACTGACGACAAGCGAACTTACGACTATACCATCGGAATACGAGCCATCCATTCCGTGGATGGAGTAACCGCCGATTGGGCACGCATCCCATTAGATTTATTGGATAAAATATCCAAACGAATCACCAACGAAGTCGAAGGCATCAACCGCGTCGTCTACGACATCACGAGTAAACCTCCTGCGACTGTAGAGTGGGAGTAGTTCCCATTTTCTCACGAGCAGAGCGAGTAAGAGAAAATGATGGAACTACCCCTGCACGGCCTACTAGGCTTTCTCAAATCCGTCAGGATGCAGAGAAAGTCAGAAGGCGGCTGTGGGAGCAACTTTTATTTTTAAAAGATTTAGGTTACCCCCCCAGCGAAAACTCTCGAATTCCAGCGAGCAGCGGAATTCACAAGAGTTGATCGCAGGAGTATTTATAAATAGTAAATTAAGAATGTTTAAAAATACATTATAGATGGAGAGGAGTTTTTATGAGTTATATATTTATTGGTTTTATTTTTATACTTGCACTTCTTGCCATACGTTTTTCGAATAAATATGGCATACCTTCCTTATTATTATTCATCGTATTAGGGATGAGTTTCGGTGCAATTGGTCTTGATTTTGATGACTTTGTATTCGCTGACCAATTTGCAACAGTTGCTCTAATGGTGATTATCTTTTACGGTGGTTTTGGAACGAACTGGAACATGGCCAAACCGGTCGCAAAAGAATCGATTATTCTGAGTTCATTAGGCGTAGTGGTTACAGCTGTCCTGACCGGTCTTTTTTGTTATTTTGTATTAGGCACGAGTTTGTTGGAAGGCATGCTAATTGGGTCTGTCGTTGGTTCTACCGATTATGCGAGTGTCTCCAATGTACTGCGTTCGAAAAACTTGAATCTCAGATATAATACAGCCTCTTTATTAGAGTTGGAAAGTGGATCCAACGATCCTACAGCTTACACGATGACAATGGTATTTCTATCCATTATCATAGGCATAGATATCTCTGTGCCATTGATGATTAT
>DATGSY010000026.1:0-4566 GCA_035302125.1 Atopostipes sp. | reverse complement strand
AATTTAAACACGTGGTTGAAAATTATTTCAAATAGAGTTTTGGGATAAGGTAGTTCATGCCTTATCCCTTTTTCTTTATCTATTAGTGATCTTCCATTTATAATAACCTTAATTCTTCCAGCATCGCAGGACGATTATTGTATTTTTCTCTTAAGTGCAATACAATCTCTTGAACTCTCTCTTCACTGCTTGGAAGCTTCCTCAATCGTTTAATGAGTGAAACAATCCGACGATACTTCTTCCTTGGACCAGCGACTTCTGATAATTCTAAAATTTCTTTTTCATAACGATCAAACACTTCGTTAGGGAATAATTCAACCAATTCATTCTCATAGGTTTGTAAATAAGAGAAGTTTGGACTATTAACCACATAGTTTAATAACTTTTCGTACAGCTTTTCTTCGTAAAGAATTTTATCTATGCCGTATAGATTTGAAAGATTCTCGAGAATTGATAAGCGCTGATCTTCCCACTCTGTTTCCGTGAAGAGTGCTTTATATTCTTGGTAAACATCGTTATCAATAGCGTGCATATTGTTCATTAACTGCCACAGTTCATTTCGGTAGTTTTCTGTCTTCCCAGCTTCTAAATATAAATCTTTCAGTTTTATTCTTGCTTCCCTTGAAAGACTTGATTTTTTATTCATGTTCGAGCCTTTTCCTTCTTCCAAGACTTGGATTGCTTTCGCATAATTTTTTTGAGTAATCAGCTGATCCGCATAAAATTCTCTAACCTCTGGATAGTGAATGTAGTCAAGACAAAAAGTTTCGAGTTCCTCATAAGCGTTTTGTGACTTTAACACCTTCAAATATTTCATTGCCCATTTCTGTGCCTCGTAACTACTTGACCATGAATTCTTTTGATTTTTATAATAGGCAAACCGCTCTTTAGCAAAAGATGCCTTGTCTTCCAAGAATTCTTGTTCTGTGAAATGCATGAATAAGCTTTCTTCCATTCGCTCTTTAATATAGTCATTCAGCGAACCATCGATTTGCGTTTTAAACCATTGAAACATGTCTCGCTTTACTTCGGTATCCCCATCAGTAAGAATGACATGCCAAATGTCTTCGCATTCGCTCGTTATATTGACAATAATTCCCCCAGAATCATCAATCATCGTTTCAGACAATTCCTTACAAATTATTTTTGTTAATTCAAAGGTTTCTTTGTAGTAACCATTTTTCAATAAGTGATTTTCTATCGTGTTTTCAATAAAAACAGATAAATCCGTATCTAATTCCATTGCTTCATAATAATTAATGAATCCGCTGGAATCACTATAGACATAGAACATTTCGCTTATATCCTTTTTAAAACGATGGAATTCATTCGCTGTGATTTCCTGACCCAGTTCTCCTTTGAAGCGGGTCAACAAATACTCATTCTCTTCCAAAACCTGGGCTAAAAATCGACGGACGATTTCTTCATCCGCTTCACGGACTAATTGGCTAATATCCTCGCCGGTATCCGATCGATTTGCGTCAATGACTCTTTGAATCTCAAAAGCATATAAGACGGCTGCCGCGTGTTTACAAAAGTTCCCTTCTGCGGCATGCGGACAATCACAAAAAATCGTTTTTGGCGCCTGTTCTTCAAGTTCAATTTCTACATGATAGATTTCTGTGCCTTGAACCGCTGCACTTATATAATCTTTGGAATATTCTTCAATGGTGACTAATCTCTGTCGATAGTAATCGAATCCTCTATCTAAAATATGTTCTTGAAAATGTTGCCTCCAGTTCATCTTCCATCCATCCTTTTTGAAACACTTATTCTTTTACTCTTCCAACAAACCCATTTTCCAACTCCACTTTGATGCCATGAGGGTGCGTTTTCGAATTGGTCAAAATCCGCTTTACAACACCTTCCGTCAATTTCTCGTTTTTTTGATCTTGTTTTTGTACGACTTTAACTTCCATTCCAACTTTTATGTTGTTTCTTTTCGTGCCATCCATAAAATCACTCCTTTTTTATACTCTTACATTACCAGAAAAATCCAAGTTGTATTAAAATAAAGATAGTTATTTTGAATCAAACTCATTCAAAGAAGGGATTTTTATGCGTAAAACTTTCAGCCATAAAACAAACACCATCAAATGGATTGGCATCCTCACTATGACGATTGATCACATTGGTTACTACTTTTTCCCTGAGATCTTATGGCTTCGAATCATTGGACGCATTGCATTTCCCTGCTTTTTATTTGGAATTATTGAAGGTACTGCACGCACAAGCCATTACCCCAAATACATAACTCGCCTGGTTTTACTCGGTGTCATTTCAATGCCCTTCACAACGGCTACTTTTAATGTCTTGTTTCTATTAGGGCTTTTCTCGCTTTCGCTGAAATATCCAAAATACTTGCTCCTCTTTTTATTCCTCAGCTTTTTCGCGGAGTATAGTATTTACGGTTTTTTATTTGGTTGGGCCCTTTGGTGGATGAAAGAAAAAGACACGACTCAGGGAATCATCGGCAGTTTATTTGTGCAAATTTTAAACCCTTCGTCTATCCAGTTCTTTTCTATTTTATCTTTGCCTTTATTCACGAGTGAAAAAGGGATAAAACTCCCTCGCTTACCAAAATATTTCTTTTATATCTACTATCCGCTCCATCAAGCCATTTTCATTTGGCTTTCTCGATGAATAAGTTCTTTATGAAAGGATCCATATACGCTTTTTTAACTTAGTCTTTTAAAATCGCTATCGCTCGGACTGGAGAACCGTCACCGTCTTGGATGTTTAAAGGCAAACCATAAAACGTAAAAGACGTGTGTTTAGGCAGTTCTTCCAGACGAACCAAGTCGGTGTAAGTAATGATGTCTCTTCCTAACAATGCCCGCTCCAATTCCTCCGTCAATTCTCCACCTACAAAAGTGGGTTTGGCATCGATTAATTGTTGAAGCTTTTCAATCCCTATCTTTTCTGTAAAAAATAAACCGATTCTGGATGGCCACTCTTCTTCTAAATAGACAACCTGGGCTTCTCCTAAAAAACGTTCGATGGCTATTTCATCGATTGAAGCTTTACCTTTGTGCATATGAGAAAAGGCATCCACATGAGTGCCTGAGTGAGTCCCCATAGTTAACCGCCTCAGCTCCCAACCAGCTTCTTCATGGGAGTGAATCCGTTCGATGTTCACTTCTGGATCCCCAGGATAGACCGCCATATCCGAAAATAACGGTTTGGATAAATCGATCACTTTCATATAATCCCTCCTTCTTTAGATGTCACTTTCACATAAATGGGGATATTCTTTTATGTAAAAAATTACTGATTTTCATATAAATGTAGTATACTGTACAAAATCATTTTTTGTGAAAAAGAAGAACTTTTTTCATATTTATATCTTATAAGTAATTGAGCATCTTTGAAACTGGGGGAATGATGATGGATATATTGAATTGGGTATCCACAGAAGAAATGGATAATTGGCTCTTAGAAATTATAGCGATTGAGAGCCATACAGATTACGCAAAGAAAGAATCCGAAGTGGCCCATTGGCTTTCTAATTTTTTTGAAAAAGAAAATATACCGGTTCGCTTAGAAGAAGTCGCACCAAATCGACCGAATGTTATTGCTGCTTTAAATCCTGATGACAAAGACACTAAAACGGCTAAATTGATGTTTAATGGACATACAGATACGGTCCCAGGATATGAAATGGAATATCCGGCGTATGAGCCTTTTATAAAAGATGGGAAGGTTTACGGCAGAGGGTCTGCAGATATGAAGGGAGCCATTGTCGCTATGTTGGCAGCTTTTGCGGCTGCTAAAAGAAGTCAACTTCATTTAAAAGAGTCCGTTATTTTTTCGGGCGTTGTGGATGAAGAAGAACAATCCATCGGTGCAGAAGATTTGGTCCATAAAAATTATCAAGCAGAACACATTATCATTGGTGAACCGACACAACTCGATATCTGTACTGCACATAAAGGGCTCGAGTGGGTTGAATTTACTTTTTTTGGAAAACCTGCTCATGCAAGTACACCGCGTGAAGGAGCCAATGCTGTTTATATGGCAAGTGAATTTTGCAAGCGGATAGAAAACGAACTGATCCCTACTATTGAATCAAGATTTAACGATCAATTAGGAAGCGGCTCTATCTCAGTTGGAGGCATCCAGGGTGGAAACCTTCCAAATATTGTTCCAGCTTCTTGTAAAGTCGTCATCGATCGCCGATGGCTGCCGGAAGAAAACTTGGAAGATGTGAATCAAGAAATGATCACCATCGCTGAAGAGATTGCATGGCGATATGGAGCGACTGTCGATTTTCGCGTCATGGATGAACTGACCTCTTCTATGGGCAATCATCCTTATCAATTGTCAAATGAAAATGAGTTTTTAAATGTCTTAACTGGCGTTACTGAAGAAGTTACCCAGAAAAAAGTGAAACACAAAGGGTTTCCTGCTTGGAGTGATGCTGGGATTTTAGGCGTTCAAACGGATGCAAAGTGTTATATCTTAGGCCCTGGGAATATTGATCAAGCCCATGCAGCGGATGAATATTGTTCTTTAGAAGAAATTTATCAAGCAAGTGAAATCTATTTTAAATTGATTCAATCATTG
>DATGSY010000025.1:0-3612 GCA_035302125.1 Atopostipes sp. | reverse complement strand
TTACTCTAACAAGTGAGTACTAAAAATCAATCCACTTGTAAGGATAGACGATCTAACTCTCCCCGAGACAACATAAAATCCACTCACCCCAAGTTATAGCAAAAAATCCCTCGCAGCCATTAGCTGAAGGGATTTTTATCTCATCATTGTTTGTTTTCAAGTTTATCGATTGCATTCAAAACCAGCCATAAATGATAACTCTTATTTTCAATATCCGCTGGCGTTACCCCTCGTTCAATTAAAAAATCTTGGGCTAATCTTGGCATATTTGAATACCATATGCCGGTTTTCTCAAGCACGACTAATGGATATTCCGCACCTAAATCAAGTTCCGGGTCAAAATTCTCCACATCCTTTAAATAGCGCTCGTTCTTATCCGTTTGCTTCAGCGTAAAATACGTATAGTCTTTTGAATCCAAATCTGGGAAAATTTCAATATCGCTTAAGAAACTCAATTCTTCTTTGGAAAATTCGGATTCAATGTCATTTGTGGACAGTTTTTGTACGTCGGCAATTTCTTGAAGGGTGCTTAATGATGACGGAAGTTTTTCTGAAATTTTTAGTTGGTCTTCATGTTTTTCCAGCAAGGCGTCTACTTGCGCTTTCGCCTCTTTGTCTACCGGCATTAAATGACTTGGAATGTATTCATCATCGACATTCTCTGGATTTCTAAAAAGCGTGAAATAATCCGGTACCTCATCCACTCCGCCTTCTACCAAGGGATTGCAGCGAATGATGCGTGCAGTTCCCATGATGCCGCCTTTAATCGCCCCATGTTTTTCTACCGCTTGCAGCGCATAATTCGAACACGTTGGGTGATATCGACAACTTGGCGGTGTGTTGGCTGAAATGTATTTTTGATAAAGTCGAATGGATCGCATAACAAAATTTTTCATTTTATATCCTCATTTATAAATCTGTTCTAATATTCCTATTTTACAGCAAATTCGCGTAGAAAAAAAGAGAAGAGCGTGATTACGCCCTTCCCTTGGTTATTCCTTATGCTAATTCATTTTGAAAAACATCTTCGACGGCGCGTGTGACATAACGTGCACCTTTTACCGTGTTGTAGATTTGAATGCCTTCTTGTTCAAAGATATTTTGTGCAGCAATGGTATTCATCGCTTCTTCAACTACCGCTGGATCTAAATCCATAGCTGGTTGGTTGACACTTAATGAACGAGTTCTTCCTTCTTCAGTCGCAAATTGCAGTTCTAATTTTACAGTTGTATCCATTTGGGTCACTCCTTCTTAAATTTTTGTGGGTGAAATAAAATAATAGTTAAATCCTTAAACGATGTAACGATGTGAGTCTGTCACGATTGCGTGAGCTGTTTCTAGTTCATGTAAAGAACCAATGGCTTCCACAAACGTTTGAATATCCGCTTCCTCTACTTCACTGATCAAGTTACTAAATCCTTGTCGAACAAATTGCTCGTTTTCGACATCATCAAAATAGACATCAATCTTACTCTTTTCCCAATACTTTAACATTTAACTTCCTCCTCTGATTTTTTTGCAAGTGCCATGACCTCTTACACCCTCAATAACGATTTAAAATGACAAAGTGTCACCTTTTTCTAAAAATAAAATAAAAACACCAAATCCTACTTAAACTAGGAATTGATGTTTGTATGATTATTCTTTTTAAAATTTATCTTTTTAAGAGATTTCCGCCTTCTCTTCCACAAAGGTGATTTCGTTGTTTTCTAGTGAAGCGATTCGACAAATCGAGAAAACATCGACACCTTTCTCTTCAAGCTTTTGACGCCCGGGTTGGAAAGATTTTTCAACGCAAATGCCTACACCAACAACTTCCGCATCCGCTTGTTCCACTAGATCAATTAAACCTAACGCCGCTTCGCCATTGGCTAAGAAATCGTCGATAATGAGCACTTTATCTTCCGATTTTAGGTATTTTTTAGAGACCAGAACACGGCTGGTTTTGTTTTTGGTATAACTATGCACATTTGTGGCATATTGTTCGTCATTTAAAAGTGTAGAAGGCTCTGTTTTCTTCGCAAATAACATCGGAACATCTAGCTGAGAAGCGATAAGAATTGCCGGAGCGATTCCAGAAGCTTCTACGGTCATAATTTTCGTAATTTCTTTCTCTTTGAAATACTCGATGAATTCTTGATTAATTTCATGTAAAACGGCTGGATCAATTTGGTGATTTAAAAATGAATCGACTTTTAAGACACTATCATTTATGACTACACCATCTGTCTTCAACTTTTCCTTTAAATAACTCATATGTCTGCTCCTCTTTTGAATATGTGGGTATTATAGGTAAAAACGAACCCTAAAGCAAGAAAACATTCGTTATTTTTGATCATTATAAGTATTTAATCATTAAATGTTCGCTAATAACGAACTATAGATATATTGCACACAAAAAAATGCCCTTCCTAAACTTGGGAGTATCTCAGGAAGGGCATGATTAAACTTTACGCGTGCTTTAGTTTTTTTCTATTCAGTGAATCTTCGTTTTTTATAGAAGTGAATGCCGATTCCCAATCCGAAAAAGATGAGTGCTAACCAAGTATAAGTTGGTGCTACACCCGTTCGTGGTAAATCTTTATCTTCTGGATCGACTGGATCGGATGGATCTCCTGAATCAATCGGCTCACTGCATTCATTTTCAAACACGACTGGGCCATCCACATAGTCATTGTATAAACAATCCCCCGCTTTTACGATGCTTGAAAAACTCTTTTTTAATAAGTCGATGACAGCCGAGCAGCTGCTCAGTGAATTATATGTTAGCTCTTCAACTTTGAATCGTTTAGCCAGCACAATCAATGAAGAGTTGCAATCTTATGGCTTACAACTAGAAACTACTCCCTACAGAATCTCTGGCAATGAACTTCTCATTCGGCACTTCTATACCACTTATTTTGTTGAGGCTTATGCCACCAATGAATGGCCTTTTGAACGCTTAGACCAAAAAATTATTGACGAAGTTCTACCGTCGGCAGACAATTATTATAAATCGACCTCTGAAGACATGAATTACACAGCTTTTCGTTTTCAATTTGCTGTAGGTGTCATCAGAAACTTACATGGGTATTCGATTAAAGGACCTTTCTTAACTAACGAGAAGCTCATGGACGTTTATAAAGCATTATTTCTTGAAGTTAAAAAAAGATGCAGTATGGTGTCCCTTGACACTGCACTCTTAAGAGAAATCTATACGAAAGAAATAGTCACTATGGAGCTTTTCATTTCAGAAAATCTTTGAATGAACGTTTGCAGCACGACCAAGAGTTTAAACAAGGGCTAAAAGAAGTTAGAGAACTGATAAGTAGGCTAACGGAGCATTTTGAGTTGCCCTTAGACAATCAAACGAATTTAACACTAGAAATTTATCATGCAGTCTCCTTTTTTGCAGAGAATGCTCAAACCATACAGCCAAAAATGGTGATTCTTTATCCACCACGCGATTATTATTTAGTGAAACTTTACAAATGAAAGTATTCTACTTTTTATGAAATTGCTAAACAATACCTCTCCCTCATATGTGAAACTAGAGGCTTTAAACCAACAGACAGAACTCTTGAGTATTTGATTTATTTACTCATTTCAAAATGGAAAGATCTGACAAAATAC
>DATGSY010000024.1:0-4880 GCA_035302125.1 Atopostipes sp. | reverse complement strand
ATTCCTAAAACCATTGTTTTTAGAAAGGAATGGGCTTTCAGGTAGTCCTTCATGAAATCAATCGTTTTTCGAATTTCTTCTTTGGGATCAATTTCTGGTTTAACGCCCATCTCTTCAATAATCTTTTCTTGTAAAGTCGTCAATTGCATCTTCTCCTTTACTTTTAGATTTTTTCCATTAAATGACTTCGTTTCTGCTTACAACTCTTTATCCCGATAATAATTAATCGTATCTACTTTTGCATCATACAGCTCTTGAGATAAGTCCACCGGATACTGTTCCGGATTTAAAATACGACGGTGCTCTTCATATTGCTCAGCTAGTCGCTCAGCTCTGTAGGCTCTGATTTCTTCCAGCGACGGTAAATTATAAACGAGCTCGCCATCCACAAAAATCTCTTGTAAAAGAGGTCTTGCAATAAAGTCCACTACGGTTTTATTGATATACGTGTATTGCGGGTGGAACATAAATAATTCGTCTTCCAAGTCTGGACGCTCATGATCTAAAGTGACCAAGTCCCCTTCTGGTTTCGTATCATTGTATGAACGAATGCGCCACACTTGTTTTTTGCCGGGTGTTGAAATTTTCTCCACGTTTGCGGTCAATTTCAGCGTATGGTGCATTTCGCCGTCTTCTCCTTCAACAGAAACAATTTTATACACTGCACCTAATGCAGGTTGATCAAAGGCTGTGATTAAATTCGTGCCTACGCCCCAAACATCGATTTTTGCATTTTGCATTTTCAAACTTTGGATGGTTTCTGAATCCAAATCATTAGAGGCAAAAATTTTCGCGTCCGGGTAGCCGGCTTCATCCAATTGTTCGCGTACACGTTTGGATTGATAGGATAAGTCACCGGAGTCTAATCGAACCCCGACAAAATTGATTTTGTCGCCCATTTCATCTGCGACTCGAATCGCATTTGGGACACCCGAATTCACTGAATCATACGTATCGACTAAAAAGACACAATTTTTATGCGTTTCTGCATAAGCTCTAAAAGCTTTATATTCATCGCGGTAAGCTTGCACCAATGCATGGGCATGCGTACCAGAAGCCGGAATATCAAACAGTTTTGAAGCGCGTGTATTACTGGTTGAATCTACCCCACCAATATAAGCAGCACGCGCACCCCAAATAGAGGCATCCATTTCTTGGGCTCTTCTTGCACCAAATTCCATGACGGTATCGCCTTCTGCAGCGGTTTTCACTTTAGACCCTTTTGTGGCGATCAATGTTTGATAGTTGATAATATTCAAAAGTGCCGTCTCGATAATTTGACAATCGAGGAGAGGCCCTTCAACTTGCATCAACGGTTCGTTCGCAAACGCAATCTCTCCTTCACGCATCGAGCGAATGGTTCCTCTAAACCGCCAATTTTTCAAATACTCCAAAAATTCTTCTTCAAATCCAATTTCATTTCTTAAATAGTCAATATCTGACTCTGTAAAATTGAGCGCGTTAATATAATTGACTACTCTTTCCAATCCTGCAAAGATGGTGTAACCCATGCCAAAAGGATTCGAACGATAATAAACCTCAAATACCGCTTTTTTATCTGCATTTCCTTTTTTCCAATAAGTATAGGCCATATTGACTTCATAAAGATCGGTATGAAGCGCTAGGCTGTCGTCTTTATATTTCATATGTTTTCTCCCCGTTTATATTCTAAATGACTGTAAAAATTTCATCTAGTCCATTATAACATGCTTTAGTGAATATTCTTTTAATACGCATATTGAATCAGATGAAAAACAGAATGGAATCACTTCCTTTTCTATTGTATTACAAAATCATAAATTGTTACAGAATTTACAAATGACTTTTGAAATCGCTAAATTATAAAACAATAAAATGTCAAAAACCCGACAGAAGTTATACACTCTGTCGGGTTTTAATGGATTCTGTATCTATCTAAACTCTGTTCAATTCTTCCAGCTGAACAATCGGTTGGCCTTCCTCCGTATACGAATAATCTTTGCATTTACTGCTGTCACCAAAGGCTTTAATTAACCGATCCCTGTAAGGCTCAGGCAACTCATCAAAAACGAAGGCGGAGTCATCCATCTGGTATTTATTTCGCAGCGCCTCGATTTCTCCTTTGGTTCGTACTTTGTAAGAAGTTGAAGGAAGCGGCTCGGAGATCTTCCGTTTTTCGATACGGTAAAAATAATTAGAATCCCCATATAAGATTTCTAATGCGCCTCGATTCGTACGTTGATATAAAATATCTCTAGGTTTTTTATTATGAATTTCCCACCAAGCTAAAATAGCTTCAATGGCTTCTTCTTCAGTTTTATAGCTGCCATGCTCTTTTTTCACATTATCTCGTTGATTTACCCAATAATTTGTATAGACTTCATATACCATTCAACATCCGCTCCTTTTCTGAATGATTAGGTATCTACCTTTATTACAGCGCTTTCAAAACATTATACCTAATATTTGCTCACAATCTCATTGAATTCCAATGTCATAGAAGACTTGAATGCTGTCGTTTAGCGATTGAAGAGTGATTATTCTTTTACTTATATAAATAATTAACCGTCATCTTCTAAATCTGCATCAATCGCGATGACAATTCCAAGAATTAATTCGGTGTACTCTTCCTCTAAAATATCGACTTCATAAGCGTCCATCCATGACAACCACTTTTTTCGAATAGTGGCGATTGGTCTGCCGTTTTCTCTTATATCAAAATTAAAGTCCCATATGTCCCCTTCAATTTGCCAATCGGGCATGACAATATTATATTTCTTTTGGAAGAAAGCAAATTCTTGTTTCATTTCACAGATCAATTGGTCTCCAATATAAAATTCAAAACGCGACAATAACGACAAAACTTTTTCTTTGATCAACAACAAGTCTTCACCGCTCAATGTGCGAAGGGTAATTTTTTTACCAATGGAGAAGAACTCACCTTCTGCGGCAAAAACATCGATTTGGTTTTCATCTTTGATGGTGAAGCGGTCTTTTAATGAGAATTTTTGATTAATATAGTATTTTGACATGATGGGTACTCCTCAATGTTATATTTCCTTTGTTTAATACTTATGGATTGTCCTCGTTTTCTAAATCAAGAACAACCAAACTCCTTTGAATTTCTTGGTATAAATCCTTGCTCCACCATTCTCTTCGATAGCCGAGAGAATTTGTTATAAACTGGGTTTCATCTCTTTGCAGTTTATCTCGAAAGTGAATATGGCCCATAAATTGGTGGGATATCGGGTATTCATTGTGCACATTTTTCAAATCACTGGTCGCTATATATGCGTTAAAAAAGTCAAATACACGGTGCGGCATGGGCATGGTATATTCCGGAATGGTTACGACATGGGTCTGTAAAATAATGTTGTCTGTTGTGACAGTTTCTAAATCTTTTTCAATAATCGTTGAGAAATATTTGGACACTTCTTGGTCGGTCATTCCCCAATCCACCCGCAATTTATCTTGCCAATAGGCCCACCGGAACTTCCCTTTCTCCACTTCTTTGGGACTGAATTTCGTGTCATCATATACCGCATGGTTATACCAGCCGGGGTGCCCGACCAGCGTGAACTTTTCATTTAACTGCAGAGGACTTTCAACTAAGCTTTGTGGATGTTCTTTGTAGATTTGATAAATACCCTGTGTGTCTTTTTTTGCCTCTTCTTCTTCCCAAAAGTCATGATTCCCTGGGATAAAGTATACGGGAATTCCTGCTTGTTTTTGGAGATCTTCGACGAAACGGATGGTCGTTGAATAATGATTTGAAATGTCTCCGCCAATGACCAACAGATTTAACGCTTGTTCAGCGATGGTTTGATTCAGTGTTTTTAAATAATCATTTGGCGAAAGTTCCAAATTGCGGTCAATGTGCAAATCAGAAATAAACCCCACTTTCATCGAATAATCTCCTTCCTATTTTTCATCGTTCCTATTTTACCAAATCTTCAGCCAATAAGAAAAACTCGAGGCTAAAAATGCCTCGAGCAGTGATTCACGAAGGGTTACAAAGAGTGAAATGAAGGGATCATTTCGTCAAAAGTGGTGATATATTGAAACCCAATCTCTCGTAAAATATCGTAAGAAATATCGAGTCGATCGCCGACATCATTCGCTGTATGCGCATCGGAACCAACTGTAATTACTTCTCCACCCAATTCATAATATAGTTTCAAAATTTCGTAAGCGGGTGTAAGGTCTTGTAGTTCATAACGTACATTTGAAGTATTTAATTCGATGCCCTTCCCGTCATGAATCGCTTGTTTTAGAATGGCTTCAATCACATCGAAATGCTGCTCCAAAGGCGGCACAATCGTATCACTATACCGTTGAATCAAATCTAAATGCCCTAAAACGGAATAATCCTTATATTGCTGGATCACCTTGTAAATTTCTTCATAATAAAGATGTTGGTATTCTTCTTGAGTGCGCCCTTTTTGGAAATCTCCCGTCCAAAATTCCAAGTTATCGACCTGATGACAAGATAAAATAACAAAGTCTAAGGGAGAGCGATTAAATAAAGCTTGAAAAGATGCAATGGTCCTTGTCTGCATCCCAAACTCTAATCCTGTTTTTATTGTCAGTCTCTCTTTATACTTTTCTTTTAGAGCTGTCATGGCTGGAAAGAAGATTTCGTAATCCGCATTCATCGCTAACTTCTTATCGCTTTTTTTCCAATCTTCTTTATCTAATTTAACGCCATAGTCCACATGTTCTGTAATACAGATTTCGTCTATCTTTTGTTCGATTGCTCTTAAAGCGATTTGATCGAGTTGTTCAGTACTGTCATCGCTAAAATGCGAATGAATATGATAATCGGCTCTCATCTTTTCCTCCATTAATTCAAGTGGGATTTATTGGTTTCTTGTAGCTGTAAAGCTTTAAGCATCCGCTCT
>DATGSY010000023.1:0-12868 GCA_035302125.1 Atopostipes sp. | reverse complement strand
AAGATATTGAGATGAGCAAACAGACAAAGGATAATAAAGGCTTTAATATAAGTAGAACAACTTATATTCTTACACTAATCTTTGCATTGTTTATAGGTGCAGGCGGGGCCTTGGTCATTGGAAATTATTTTACCAATGCTGCGGATGCCCCTGAAGAAAATATAGTAGAAAACAATTCGGAATCAGATGCTTATACTCAGTATCTTTTTGAACAACCCGAAGAACTCTCTTCGATAAGTAAAATGTTGTCCATTTTAGAAACGAGCTACTTTGAAGACGTCGATTCTGAACAGTTAATCGAAGGCGCTCTTGATGGTATGGCTAATGCAACCGGGGACCCTTACACTGAATACTTAAATGAAGAAGAAACGGCTAGTTTCCAAGAGGATGTTTCTGGTTCATTTCAAGGGATTGGCGCGGAAGTCATGAAAGATGGAGAATACGTACGGATTGTGTCGCCGATTGCGAATTCGCCTGCTGAGACAGCCGGATTACAACCGAATGATTTAATCGTAGAAGTGGATGGAGAATCTGTCGCTGATCTAACGATTAATGAAGCAGTCGCTCTTATTCGAGGTCCTGAAGGTTCAGAAGTGGAATTATTGATTCTACGAGGAGACGATCAATTTACACTTTCCGTCACTCGAGCAACGATTCCTTTAGAAACAGTCTTTTATGAAGTGGACGAAACGGATTCTTCCATTGGATATGTCAATATTGTGAATTTCAATATGCCAACGTATGAGGAAACGATTACTGCAATTGAAGAATTAGAAGACCGTGGCGTTACAAAAATTATTTTTGACGTCCGAGGAAATCCAGGCGGTTTGTTATCGACAGCATTACAAGTCTCTAATATCTTTGTTCCAAATGGCAAGCCTCTTATGATGACTCAAGAAGGAAATCAAGAAGAACCACAAGTGATTGAAGCTTCAGAAGAATTTGGAGAATATAAATATGAAGGCGACGCTATTTTATTGGTTGATGAAGGAAGCGCTAGTGCTTCAGAAATTCTAGCCGGCGCTATGGAATCTGTAGGTATCCCTATTTATGGCACTACAACTTTTGGAAAAGGGACGGTTCAAAGCGTAGTTTCTTTAGGCGCAAATGATGAGTTGAAGTTTACAAGTGGAAAATGGTTGACTGCGGATGGCGAATGGATCAACGAAAAAGGTGTTGAGCCAGATGTTGTGGTGGAATTGCCTGAATATGCGAAGTTATTCGTGGTAAACCCGAGCGATACTTTTGAAGTAGGTGAGGCCTCACCAGAAATTTCCAACTTGAAGAGTGTGTTGAGAGCGTTAGATTATGATGTTTCAGATACAGAGGTCTTTGATGAATCTGTTGTCGAAGCTATTCGTCAATTCCAAAGCGAAAATAATCTACCTGTAGACGGAACAATTACAAGTGACACAGCAAGAACATTAACAGACGCTTTAAGGAGCCAAATTGAAGAAAACGATACCCAATATGATGCAGCTGTTGAAGCCCTTAGATAATTGAACACATCAAAATAGTGAGTGCCTCGTCGTCGATGCACTTGCTATTTTCATATTAAATCATCGATCAGTTACTATATATTTAGTAAGGAAATTTATGCATTTCGTTATTTTCTTGCCTTCATTTATAATAGAATATACGATAAGTGTGAGCATGCTGTCGTTTTTTATATTCAACGTTGGTCAAAGTTTTACGATGTAATTTTATAGGAGATATGTTATTATTATAATCAGAGTATTCGGAAGAATGGATTTTAATCCATAGAGATGGAGTCGATATAATGGGAGAACATCATTCAAATTTACCTCCTCGCAGTGAGAAACATTCAAGCAAAAAAAAGAATAAAACTAAAAATAATTCTTTAACAAAAGATATCTTATCCACGTTATTATATATCGCTTTTTTATTTGTAGCTTTTTTTGTTATTCAGCGTTATTTTTTCGAACCAGTGGTCGTCGACGGAGACTCTATGGAACCTACGCTAGATCATGGAGACTATTTACTTTTGAATAAATTTTCAGACATTGAAAGATTCGATATCGTCGTTTTTCCACCACCGGATGAAGAAGAAGAAACGTTATACATTAAAAGAGTCATTGGAATGCCAGGAGATACGGTAGAATATCGAAATGATGAATTATATATTAATAATGAGCCAATTGAAGAAGACTTTTTAGAATATTCATCCGATGATTTAAATTTTTATCCTTCTGGTAATTTTTCATTGTTAACTTTATTAGGAGAAGAAGAAGTTCCACCAGGGCAATATTTTGTACTAGGTGACAATCGATTAAACTCTAGAGATAGTCGAGGTTTTGGTTTCGTAGATGAGGAATCGATTATTGGTAAAGTTTCGTTGAGGTATTGGCCTTTTGAAGATTTCGGATTTATTGAATAGCGATGAAAACTAAAAACCGTGTTAGCAAATGGCTAACACGGTAATTTTATGATTAAGAGGGTGATGAATATGGCAATTATCCAATGGTATCCAGGACATATGGCAAAAGCAAAGAGAGAATTAACTGAAAAGTTGCCTTTAGTCGATGTGGTATTTGAATTGGTTGATGCACGCATACCAGATGCATCAAGGAATCCAGACGTTGCTGAATTAATTCAAAACAAACCAAGTGTATTGATTTTGATGAAATCGGATCTCGCCGATCCTAGTGTGACCAATCAATGGCTAGATTACTATAAAAAGAACAATATAGAAGCAGTAACATTCAATGGGAAATCTGCGAAGGGCATCAATAAAATTATCGATGCTGCACGTAACGTATTGGAAAAAGACGCGATAAAAAGAGAAGAAAAAGGCCTTAAAGAACGAGCCATTCGGGCTGTAACGGTAGGAATTCCAAATGTTGGTAAATCTACTTTAATTAATCGATTTGCTGGCAAAAATATTACGACAACTGGAAACCGTCCAGGCGTCACTAAAGCACAACAATGGATAAAATATAAAAACCAATTAGAATTATTAGATATGCCAGGAATTCTCTGGCCAAAATTTAAAGATCAAACCATCGGACAAAAATTAGCACTTACTGGTGCAATCAAAGATACTTTGTATTATAAAGATGATATTTCAATTTTCGGGATTAATTATCTAAAGGAAAACTATCCGGGTGCTTTGGCTAAACGTTACAATTTTGATCCGAATTTAGAACAAGAATTAACTGCACCAGACATCTTATTGTTAATAACTGAAAAACGTGGATTTTTTGATGATTACGACCGGGGTGCAGAAATGATGTTAAATGAATTACGTGATGGAAAATTAGGTAGACTCTCATTTGAAAGACCAGGAGACATGCAGATAGATGACAAAGACAATTCATGAAATCAAAGAAGAATTAAAATTGATTAATGATCCGGATGATCCATTCTTAATTCACTTAAAAACAGATGAACGAAAAGGCGTCCAAACTGCGCTTAAACAATGGTATAAAAAACATGAAGCGGAACAAATGCTTTATCAACAATACCAAAAAATGAACCAATATGAGAATCAAGCACGGTATCATGGTTACCAATGGATTGCTGGCATCGATGAAGTAGGGCGTGGACCTTTAGCAGGTCCAGTCGTCTCAGCAGCTGTCATGCTTGATTCGGATGAAATGATTCTTGGCTTAAACGATTCAAAAAAATTATCACTTAAGAAACGAAATGAATTATTTACGGAAATCAAAGAAAAAGCACTGGCCATAGGCATCGGCATTGTAAAAGCTTCAGAAATCGATCGCTTAAACATTTTAGAAGCTTCTAAATTAGCGATGCACGAAGCCATAACACAGTTAGAAAAACAACCAGAGGCTCTTCTCGTTGACGCTGTCAAACTCGATACAACCATTCCTCAAATGACCATCGTCAAGGGAGATATGAAAAGCAATAGTATTGCTGCGGCAAGTATTATCGCTAAAGTAACGAGAGACGAAATGATGGTCGAGTATGATGAACAATATCCCGGATATGGCTTTGCGAATAACGCGGGATATGGAACAAAAGAACATCTTTTAGGCCTTCAAGAGTTGGGCCCCACGCCTATTCATCGACAATCTTTTTCACCAGTAAAAAAATATTTATAACTTTAAAAGTGAAAATCACGATTTTTAGCAAATTATATATATAGAGGTTAATTTAAAAGAAAGAGTGCTTTTCATGCAAACAACTTATACTTTGAACGAATGGCTTTTTGCGTTAGGTATATATCCAGATTTCCAAGCGGCGGAAAAATTTAATCTGTTTTGTGAGTTGGCACAGGCTTCTGCAGATGAGACACTATCTGTAGAACCTATCCCTTCATTCTTATACGAGTCTAAAAAACAAAAGAAGCTTTCTTTAAAAAAGAAAGCTTCTTTTGCGACGTTTTTAGAGACTGTGAATTTAAAAGATGAACAGACACAGTATCAAGAAGCAGGTATACAATGGGTCACCATTTTGTCAAAAAAGTATCCAGAATCTTTAAAGCAGATTTTTGCACCACCTGTCGTATTATTTTACAAAGGGGATTTAGAAATGATTCACCAGCATACCTGGCTGGGTGTGGTGGGTGCTCGTGCTTGTTCTCAGTATGGCTTAGACGTAACTGAACATATTTTAAATCCTTTAATAACTGAAACAAAAACAAATATAGGCATTGTCAGTGGTCTAGCCAGAGGAATCGATGCTAAAGCACACAAAGAAACGATTCAAGCTGGAGGGAAAACAATCGGCGTAATTGGAACGGGACTTAATCGTTATTATCCTTCGAGTAACCGTCCTCTCCAAAGAGAAATGGAAAAAGACCACTTGGTGATTAGTGAATATCCTATGACATCGAAACCCTTGAAACATCATTTTCCAGAAAGAAATCGTATTATTGCTGGGCTAAGTCGAGGCATTTTAGTGATCGAAGCCAAGCAAAGAAGTGGGAGTTTAATTACCGCTTATAATGCTTTGGAGGAAAGTCGGGATGTGTTTGCCGTTCCAGGATCCATTTTTGATGTGAATGTTGAAGGGTGTCATCGGTTGATTCAATTAGGAGCTATTTTAACAAAAAGCAGCGAGGATATTTTAAAAGAATGGATGTATATATAGTAGAAACTTTTCAAAAATAAAATAAAGCAGTTGACAAGTCTTATTCATATGTCCTATGATATGTAACGATTTCACAAAAAATAAACGCAAACGAATAAAAAACATTAATGATTCAGTTAGAAAGGAGTTTTAGCTTGGCTTTTAAGTATCTAGTAATTGTTGAGTCGCCAGCTAAAGGTAAGACGATTGAACGATATTTAGGAAAAAATTATAAAGTAGTGGCCAGTAAAGGGCATGTTCGTGACTTACCAAAAAGCCGCATGGGCATTGACTTTGAAAACAACTATGAGCCGGATTACATTACTATTCGCGGCAAAGGGCCAGTGTTAAAAGAATTAAGAAAACAGGCTAAAAAAGCAGAAAAAGTTTATTTAGCTGCCGACCCGGATCGTGAAGGTGAAGCTATTGCTTGGCATATTAGTCATGCACTTAAATTAGATCATGAAGAGGACAACCGAGTGGTCTTTAATGAGATCACAAAAGATGCCGTTAAAGATGCTTTTAAAAATCCACGATCCATTGACAAAGATCTTGTGGATGCACAGCAAGCACGACGAGTGCTTGACCGAGTGGTTGGTTATGAAATAAGTCCTATTCTTTGGAAGAAAGTAAAAAGCGGACTAAGTGCCGGTCGTGTACAGTCTGTCGCATTAAAGATGATTATTGACCGTGAAAATGAAATAAGAAACTTTAAACCAGAAGAGTATTGGTCAATTAAAGGAGATTTCAAAAAAGGAAAGAAGACTTTTGAAGCCTCTTTTTATGGATTGGATGCCAAAAAACAAGATCTACCTAACCAAGATAAAGTCCAAGAAGTCATGGATAAGATTGAGAAAGATGAACCTTGGCTTGTATCAGAAATTAAACGCAGTAAAAGGAATCGAAACCCGCAAAAACCGTTTACGACAAGTACACTCCAACAAGATGCAGCGAACCGCTTGAATTTTAGAACCAATAAAACGATGCAAATCGCCCAACAATTGTATGAGGGGGTTTCTATTCAAAGAAACCAAACAGTTGGTTTAATTACCTATATGCGTACAGACTCCACTCGTATTTCAAATACTGCACGGAATGAAGCAGTGGATTTCATTGAAGAAGAATACGGGAAAGAGTTTATAGGCGGTAAGAAAAAATCGTCAAAAGGAAATAATGCACAAGATGCTCACGAAGCGATTCGCCCAACAAGTGCGAGCCGTACACCGGAATCGATTAAAAAATATCTTTCTAAAGATCAATTTCGCTTGTACCAACTCATTTGGACGCGTTTCATTGCTAGTCAAATGAAACCAGCGGTGTATAACACAATGCGTGTAGATTTATTGCAAAACGGTGTGACTTTCCGCGCAAATGGTTCACAACTCGCCTTTGCTGGATTTACAAAAGTGTATAAAGATCGATCAGCCGAAAAAGATAATATTTTACCCGATTTAGAAGAAGGCGAAAATATTGATCTTGTCAAACTGGATCCTAAACAACACTTCACTCAACCTCCCGCACGTTATTCTGAAGCTACACTGGTTAAAACATTAGAAGAAATTGGAGTAGGGAGACCTTCGACATATGCACCTACACTAAACACTCTCCGTCGTCGATATTATGTCACAATGAAGAGCAAACGTTTTGAACCAACGGAACTTGGTGAAATTGTCAATGACCTCATTGTTGAATATTTCCCACAAATCGTAGACGTATCTTTCACTGCGGACATGGAAGAACGATTAGATGAAATTGAAGAAGGAAAACAAGATTGGATTGAGTTAATCGATAACTTTTATCAGCCATTCCATAAAGAAGTAGAAAAAGCAGAAGAAGAAATGGAAGAAGTTGAGATTCAAGATGAACCTGCTGGGTTTGATTGTGATGTTTGTGGACATCCTATGGTCATTAAAATGGGCCGTTACGGAAAATTTTATGCTTGTTCGAACTTTCCAGAGTGTCGGAATACTAAACCTATTTTGAAGAAAATTGGTGTTACATGTCCAACCTGTGGTAAAGGGGAAGTTGTAGAACGTAAAACAAAACGCAACCGTGTCTTTTACGGTTGCGAACGATATCCAGATTGTGACTTCTCTTCGTGGGACAAACCAATTGGCAGAGATTGTCCAAAATGTGAAGAATTCCTAGTAGAAAAACGAACACGTAAGCAAGTCCAAGTCATTTGTTCAAATTGTGATTATGCTGAAGATCCTCAATAATGAAATATTAAAAGCTGAAGCCACCTTCAATTGTTCGTTTTAAGAAGATTGAGTGGATGTTCAGCTTTTTTCTTTTCATAAAATATTCAATTCGTTTTATCTTTATCTAGAAATATCTATGATAAAATAGTTTAAGAGCGTTAGAACCTAAAAGAAGCTGGAGGTGTATGCATATGGATCCATCGAATAATCAATTGATACATGAATTTTCAAACTATTTAATTCACGAGAGAAACTACTCTCCATTAACAATTGATGCATATATTGAAGATATTCAACACTTTGTAGATTTTTTGGAAGAAACAGGAGATGCAAAAATTTTAAAAGTAGATCTGACCGATGCTCGGATTTATCTGAGTCGCTTGTCGGATGAACAGTACAACCGTTCTTCCATTTCAAGAAAGATATCGAGTCTCAGGGCTTTTTATCAATACTTGCTTAATCATGCATTCATTGAGGAAAATCCATTTTCTTATCTCCATTTAAAGAAAACTAGTCTACGCTTACCAAACTTTTTTTATGATGAGGAAATTGAATTGCTGTTTGAAGCGGCATCAGGCACGAAACCGCTTGATTACAGGAATAAAGCGCTATTGGAAGTTCTTTACGGTACAGGAATCCGTGTCAGTGAATGTCAAAATCTAAAATTACAAGATATCGATTTAGAGCTCGGTGTCATGCTTGTTTTGGGGAAAGGAAACCGGGAACGTTATGTTCCGTTCGGTGAATATGCTAAAATTGCGATGGAAGAGTATATTGAACATTGTCGCTCGGTACTGATGAAGAAGTATAATAAAGAGCATGATTTTTTATTTATCAGCCAATATGGTGATCATATTTCTGTTTCGGGGATTCAATATGCTTTAAATCAGCTGATAAAAAGCACGAGTTTGACTTCATCCATTCACCCACATAAATTAAGACATTCTTTTGCAACGCATTTATTGGATAATGGAGCAGATATGCGAACGGTTCAAGAGTTATTAGGACACAAGAGTTTGTCCTCTACACAAATCTATACACATGTAACGAAAGATCACTTATTAAAAGATTACAACCAATTTCATCCAAGAGCTTAGTATGGAAACTCCTGCTTAAGCCGGATAATATTTGGATGAAGACATGTTATAAATAATAAATGAGATGAAAAGCTGGAGGAGATTGAATGGTAAAATTTCACGCAACGACAATATTAGCTGTGCAGCACAATGGTGAATCTGCGATGGCTGGAGATGGACAAGTAACGATGGGCGAATCTGTGATTATGAAAGGTACCGCCCGTAAAATTCGTAAAATTTACGATGACCAAGTGATTGTAGGCTTTGCTGGAAGTGTAGCGGATGCTTTTACACTTGAAGAAAAATTTGAAGGCAACCTAAATAAATATAGTGGAAATTTAGAAAGAGCTGCAGTAGAACTTGCACAAGAGTGGCGTTCGGATAAAGTCATGCGTCAGTTGGAAGCTTTATTGATTGCTATGAATAAAGACAAAATGCTCTTAATCTCCGGGACAGGTGAAGTGATCCAACCGGATGATGATATTTTAAGTATCGGTTCAGGTGGAAACTATGCATTGGCAGGCGCGCGAGCATTAAAACGTCACAATAAAGAATTGTCTGCTGAAGAAATCGCTCGCGAAGGTTTACAAATTGCC
Organism: Atopostipes sp.; assembly: GCA_035302125.1. Lineage (GTDB taxonomy): Bacteria > Bacillota > Bacilli > Lactobacillales > Carnobacteriaceae_A > Atopostipes. Next base: position 3,940 of record DATGSY010000023.1, on the reverse strand, counting down.
TCAGAGATTGATATCTACACAAATGGGAATATTATCACAGAAAAACTGTAAGAATTGGAGTGGAACAATTTGCAAAATACAAAAGAATTAACACCCAAAGAAATTGTTGACCGTCTTAATCAATATATCATTGGCCAAGACGAAGCAAAAAAAGCTGTAGCGATTGCTTTGCGTAATCGATACCGTCGGAAACAACTGGATGATGAAATGCAAAAAGAAATTACCCCTAAGAATATATTAATGATTGGACCTACAGGTGTCGGTAAAACAGAAATTGCGCGTCGATTAGCGGATATTTTACACGCGCCTTTTGTTAAAATTGAAGCGACAAAGTTTACAGAAGTAGGGTATGTCGGTCGTGACGTCGAATCGATGGTACGAGACTTAGTGGAGGCTGCGATTCAGCTTGTTCGTCGAGAAAAACGAAGTGAAGTGCATTCTCGTGCGGAGAAAGCAGCGATTAAACGGATTGCTAAGGCGATGGCTCCAGGAATAAGAAAAGAGAAAGCTCAACAAAGCAATAATCCATTTGCTCAGCTGTACCAAAGCATGGGAATGGATGTTGACCAAATGAATCTTGGGAATCAAGAACCGGAAGAGGAAGTAACCGAAGAAATTTCTACCAAACGACGAGAATTAGAAGATCAAATCCAACGTGGGGTATTGGACAATCGCGAAGTTGAAATTGAAGTGGAAGAAAAGAAACAACAAACTGCTGGTCCTATGAGCGATCAATTTGAACAAATGGGCATCGATTTATCCGATACACTTGGTGCTTTACGGCCGCCACGAAAAGTAAAACGAACCATGACTGTGAAAGAAGCCGTTGAAGTCGTAACGGAAGAAGAAGCTGATAAATTAATTGAAAGTGCGGATATCGAATCTGAAGCAATAAAGTTAGCGGAGAACGAAGGCATTATCTTCTTGGATGAAATTGATAAAATTGCTTCAAGAGAAGACGGCGGACAAGCACAAGTTTCAAGAGAAGGTGTTCAACGGGATATTTTACCGATTGTTGAAGGATCTGTCGTGCGCACGAAGTATGGGAATGTGAAAACAGACTACATGCTATTTGTCGGTTCAGGTGCTTTCCATACCTCAACACCTAGTGATTTAATTCCTGAATTGCAAGGACGCTTCCCAATTCGTGTCGAATTAAACGATTTAACAGCGGAAGACTTTACAAGAATTTTAACGGAACCAAAAAATTCACTGATTAAACAATACCAAGCTTTACTTGGGACTGAGAATGTCGAAGTGAAATTCACAATGGATGCCATTGAAGAATTGGCTGAAATTGCTCAAAAAGTAAACCAAGAAACAGATAATATTGGTGCTCGCCGCTTGCATACCGTTTTAGAAAAACTTCTTGAAGAATTACTTTACGAAGCAAGTGACATGCAAATGGGCGAAGTAAACATTACAAAACAATATGTACAAGACAACATCGGTCACATTGCAGAAGACCAAGACTTGTCACAATATATTCTTTAATCAATAAAAAACTGCTAGTCCGTTCTTATATAGAACAACTAGCAGTTTAATCTTTTTTATCCAACAGAATTATTGGTCTTTTTTTGAACTTCTTAAGCCAAACGGAACTCTGCTTTCCGTTCCATTACGAAGTCGTTTGATGTTTTCCCGATGCAGATACACGATAGTGATTGCAATAATCCATATGGTGATTGAAAAAACGGGATCATTTAAAAATAAGGTTCCCACAGCTGCCAATAATACAGCCAGTATACTGGCAATGCTTACTGTACTCGTAGTAAATAAAATGATTAAAAAGACGCCAACGAAAAACAATAAAAAAATTGGATGCAGTGCTAAAGCAACACCTGCAGATGTAGCTACTGCTTTTCCACCTTTGAATTTAATATAAAGAGGGAATATATGTCCAATGATCGCAAAGGCGCCAATAAACATGGGATGTATATCCGTATTAAACCAAATAGGAAGCATTGTAGCCACAGTTCCTTTCAAAACATCCACAATGAGGGCTGCTGTACCTGCTTTAAATCCTAAAATTCGGAAAGTATTTGTAGCACCTGTATTCCCGCTACCGTAATCCCTAATATCTTTATTGTAAAACATTCTCCCAATCCAAACCCCGGATGGTATAGAGCCTAATAAATAGGCGATAATCATTTGAATAAATATATCCAATTCAATCTCTCCTCTAAAAAGGGTTCATAAAAAGTCCTTTTGTATAAACACCTTCAAGCAATATGTATCGTTTATAGTTTACCACGATTTAAAGACTACTTTAAACTTTATTTCAATTCTCTCTATTTCTCAGTATAAAATATATTACAAAGCTTGATAAATCAATTGTTACAATTATATTTGACTTATTTATGGTATAATTGTAAAGTATGCTTGTTGAATGCGAACAAGCGTTTTATTCACATAATAAAAAGTAAAAGTTAGATAAATTTGTAGAAGGGGTGCATAGAATGGCACGACAAGAATACTCCGATTCTTCTATTCAAATTTTAGAAGGTTTAGACGCCGTTAGAAAACGTCCTGGAATGTATATAGGTTCCACGGATTCACGAGGTCTACATCATCTAGTGTATGAAATAGTAGACAACTCCGTGGACGAGATCCTCGCAGGGTATGGCGATAAAGTTGAAATTACAATTCATGAGGATAACAGTATCAGTGTAAAAGATAATGGGCGAGGGATGCCTACAGGAACTCATGAATCAGGCATACCGACTTTACAAGTCATCTTTACGATCTTGCACGCTGGAGGAAAATTTAGTGAAGAAGGCGGTTATAAGACGTCCGGTGGACTTCATGGGGTTGGGGCAGCGGTTGTTAATGCGTTGTCGGAATGGTTAGTCGTAACGGTCCAAAGAGACGGTTATGAATATACCCAAAAGTTCAAAAATGGTGGCAAGCCAGACGGAGATGTAAAACGGAAAAAGATTAGAGGAAAAGCGACTGGGACAACCATCCATTTTAAGCCGGATGCTGAAATCTTTAAATCAACCGAAATTTCTTACGAAACGTTACAAGAACGAATGCGTGAATCAGCATTCTTACTTAAAAAGACACATATTCATTTAATTGATTTAAGGACAGATGAAGAAGAAGAATTTTACTATGAAGACGGTATTCAATCGTTTGTTGAGTACTTAAATGAAGACAAAGACACACTGACTTCCATCGGTTATTTCGAAGGTAAGAATAATGGGATTGAAGTTGAATTTGCTTTTCAATATAACGATGGTTATACAGAAAACTTTCTAAGTTTCGTCAATAATGTTCGGACACGCGACGGTGGAACACACGAAGTTGGAGCAAAAACGGCTTTAACGAAGACATTTAATGAATATGCACGTCGCGCAGGTTTATTAAAAGATAAAGAAAAGAATTTAGAAGGCTCTGACATCCGAGAAGGGATAGCGGTTATTCTCTCTGTGCGTATTCCTGAAAATATTTTACAGTTTGAAGGACAAACGAAAAATAAATTAGGAACACCTGAAGCTCGTGCAGCGTCTGAAGCTGTGATATCAGAACAACTTGGTTTTTATTTAGCGGAAAATGGTGAAACTTCACAACAAATCGTCCGAAAAGCACTAAAAGCAAGAGAAGCAAGAGAAGCAGCCAGAAAAGCTAAGGATGCGACGAGAGATGGTAAATCGAGACGTCAGCGAGATGCTTTAATTTCTGATAAGTTGACTCCAGCTCAAGGACGAAACGCGAAACGGAACGAATTATACCTAGTAGAGGGGAACTCGGCGGGTGGATCGGCTAAACAAGGACGTGACCGACATTTTCAGGCGATTCTTCCACTACGGGGTAAAATCCTGAACGTCGAAAAAGCGCGCTTGGATAAAATTTTATCCAATAATGAAGTACGAATGATGATTACAGCTTTAGGGACCGGTATCGGAGAAGACTTTGACATTACTAAAGCACGCTACCA
>DATGSY010000022.1:0-2580 GCA_035302125.1 Atopostipes sp. | reverse complement strand
TTTCTTTTACATCAAAGGTTAAAGCGAGTTGATTGTTTGGATAACCAATATCACAAACAACAATCGTACCACAAACCTCTTTACCTTCTTTATACTGCATCCCATGTTTTTTAAATCCAAAAGTGTAAGTATAATCTGCTTGAACGACTGTTTTAAAAGATTTTCCAGTATAAGCAGACAGACCTGATGGGATATCTAGAGCAATGAGGGTTTTCTTCTTTTTCTTTTCCACATTCATCGTTTGGATAATCTCTTGATAAATTCCTTTGATTTCTCTGGAAAGGCCGATTCCAAATATGCCATCTATCAGATAATCCGCTTCTTCAAAGTGAGTCGCATCAAATTGATAGGTAAGAGGGAGATGAATATTCTTGGCAATTGCGAGTTGTTGGTCCATCTCGTCTGATAGATTTTTGTCACTAACTATATGGAGTAAAATCCTATAATTTGCTAAGTAAAGCATTCGGGCTAATGCAACGGCATCTGCACCATTATTTCCTTTGCCTGCTACAATCAAAATTTTATGTTGTTTGGTTAGAATAGAAGTGAGATGTTGAAAAGTTGCATAAGCTGCTCGCTCAATCAAAACAGGCGAGGGGATACCAATTTCATGAATTGTATACTGATCAAATTGGTACATTTCCTCACTTGTAAAAAAATGTTGATTCATTTTCGTTCTCCTTTTTAAAATATAGTTCGAATTCGAGTGTCTTTATTTGCGGAAATTTTAATCCATTGATATAGTTTGATTATAGCAAACGAAACGTGTTAAGAATATTAGGAGGAATGCAATAATGACAAAAGTTGGAATAGTTGTTGGAAGTATTCGAGAAGGTTCATTCTCCGGTCGAGTCGCAAAAGCTCTAGAGCGTTTATTGCCAGAAGATTATGAGGCAAGCTATTTACAAATCGATCACTTACCTTTGTATAACCAAGATTACGATGAAAATCCGCCTCAAGAATATACAGATTTCAGAAGCAAAGTAGAAGAGCAAGACGCTTTTATCTTTGTCACACCTGAACACAACCGTAGTGTTCCGGCAGCTTTGAAAAATGCGATGGATATCGCTTCTCGTCCTTATGGTGAAAATAAATGGGCCAAGAGACCGGCATTGATTGCGAGCCAGTCACCAGGAGCAATTAGTGGATTTGGAGCTAACCATCACTTACGTCAAATGTTGACGTTCCTCGATGTGCCAGTTGTTCAACAACCAGAAGTGTATATAGCAAAAACACCTGAATTGTTTGATGAGAACGGAGAATTCTTAAAAGAAGGTACCGATGCATTCTTACAATCAGCTGTTGATGAACTCGTTGATTTAGTGAAACGCTACAACTAACATTTAGTGATTCATTCAAGACCGTTTTTTAGGACAACTCCTAAAAGACGGTCTTTTTTAATGAAAAATGAACATTATATTTGCTAAAAAATAAAATTGCTTTAGTTTTTCTAAACCGGTACAATTATAAAGCGTTACATTTGTTAGCAGAAGGAGATGAACAGGATGGAAAAAATAAACTCTAGTCGAGCTACAAGCGCTTTGGGTCCATATTCTCAAGGGATTGTAACTGGTGACTTAGTTTTCTTATCTGGTCAACTAGGGATTGATCCAGAGACCGGTAAGCTGGCAGATGGCATAGAAAACCAAATGCGTTATGCTTTTAAAAATATTCTGTATATCTTGGGAGAAAGAAATTTAGATTTTAGTCAAGTCATTAAAACAACAGTCTTTGTCACAAAATCAGAAGATTTCCAAACAGTGAATGAAATTTTCACTGAACAATTTAGCGAACCCTTTCCAGCTCGCAGTATGGTTGAAGTGGCAGGACTTCCATTAAATGCTTTAGTTGAAATCGAAGTTATTGCTGCACTGAATGAGTCATAATCTTATATCTTACATAGGCAATTATAATATTTAATGGCTCCAAATGATTGAATCATTTGAAGCCATTTTTTATGCGGTAATTTCCACTAAATTCCCTTCAGGGTCTTCAATAACTGCTTCATAGTAGCCATCGCCTGTCGTACGAGGTCCATTTACGTGCTTATATCCATCGTCCGTTAATCGCTTATGCAAAGCATCGACCGCTTCTTCATCAGACACTTGGTAAGCAATATGCGCGTATCCGAACATTTCTGCATCAGAATCCTCAAGGTCAGGTTTATTCATTAATTCTAAACGAGCATCACCTGAATCGAAAGTTAAAAAGTATGAACGGAAATCTGTAGTCGTATTATGGTACAAATCTCCTGCAGATCCATTAAAATATTTTTCATAAAATTCTTTCATTAACTCTAAATCTTTCACCCATAAACCGACATGTTCAATCTTCAAAAATATTTCCCCCTAAATGTTTTAATTAATTCAAGTATACGCAAAACACCGGTAAAAGACAAAGTTAATGGGATTCATATTCTTTTATCTGCGTTATAATAAGATTATGTAAGGTTTTGAAATAAAAAAATAAGGAGTTTAGAAAATGGCCGACAGCGTTGAAAGATTTCTAACAGAATTCAATAAGTTACATGATGCATTGCGCGATAAATCAGGGAAGAATGATGACTTCTTTTCTTTATTA
>DATGSY010000021.1:0-5911 GCA_035302125.1 Atopostipes sp. | reverse complement strand
ATTTTCTTGGGAGGCGTAACAGCTACATACGGAAATAGTACGGGTGGGCGCCGCGGGGCATTGATTGGTTCATTCGTCAATGGAATCATGATGGCAATTCTTCCCTCTCTCTTTCTTTTATTTATTGATTCCGGAGTAAGCGATACGGTTGTATTTGGGGATTCAGATTACACGATCTTTGGTCTCTTACTCGAAACCATCTTTAGCTTCTTCCGTTAAATGACAAATGATGTATTGTTTACTGGGTAAGATTGATACATATTCATACATGTGAGGAGTGATCTGTTTCTAGCCATTACATCTATACTACTTGTGAGGGATAGAAGGATTCCAGCCATTACTTCTCTATCACTTGTAATGGATAGAGTGGGTCCAGCCATTACTTCTCTATCACTTGTAATGGATAGAAGAGTTCCAGCCATTACTTCTATACTACTTGTAATGGATAGAAGGGGTTCAGCCATTACTGCTATACTACTTGTAATGGATAAGTACCATTTCATAACGAAACCTCGGGCGAAAACCCGAGGTTTCATTATATTCTTTTTAGACTTTTACTTTACTTCAACAAGGTCATGCCATGGAGTGGCTGTTTGTTCAATCACTTTATTTAAATCTTTAATGTTTTTCTTACCTTCAGTACGCAACCATTCTCTGGCTGCTTCTTCCCCTTCTTTGGCAAACGGTTCGACCACACCGCTCCACGTCGCGCGTCCACAAAGGACACCATTAAATTTTGAACCGGCTTCGCTCGCAAACTCTAAAGTCTGATTAAAAAGCTCCATCGTGACACCCGCGCTCAAGAAGATAAATGGTAAGTGTGTTGCATCGCTTTGTTCTTTAAAATATTTCGCTGCCTCTTCTTTGGAGTGAACGACTTCACCTTCTGAGTAGCCTTCCACAAAGTTCATGTTTACCGGGGTCTCCATTTTCAGAACATCCACATTGTATTGTGGCTTAGAAAATTCTGCGATGGCTCCATTTACTTTATGCGGTTTTACCTTCGCATATTCTGGCGACTTCGTATCTTCAATATTTGCATCATACGTTAAAATTTCTAAGTAAAAAGGAACATCTTCGCCGATACATTCGCTGCCAACTCGTTCAATAAAAGCTTTTTTCTGTTCGTTGATTTCATCACTTTCATCCACATCATAGTACACTAACAGCTTCACGCCATCCGCGCCTTCATCCAAAATACGTTTAACCGATAAGTCATCAATTAAATCCGGCAGACGGCCAGGAACCGTATTATCGTAACCTGTTTTTTCATAAGCTAATAGCAAACCAGCGTCTTTATCGCGCACTTTTGTCGCTGGCATCCCATAAACCGGGTCGAGTAAAATTGAAGACGCATAAGGAGTTAATTCCTCAGAAACCAATTCTTTCAAGCGTTCAATTTCTTCATGACTTGTTTCAATGCCTAAAGCATCAAACATCCGATTCATAGCACCGCGTTGATCGATGGCCAATGCTTTAATAAAACCGTCATCCGCTGATAAACGGTCCATTCCTTCTTTTTTCTTTTTTGAAAGTTCTAACACTGATCGTTCCTCCATTTTAATGTTCTTTGATTTTTTCTACTTCCACTTGAGCGTAATACGTATCAAAATGATCTTTATTGACATGGCCCGTTTTGTCTTCCATCGTGTTCAACATTCCGGTTGTCATCGCTGTTTTCAATACTTCATCCCAAGGCAATTCTTGGTTGAGCGCTAAAGCTAAACCAGCGATTGTAGCGTCACCAGACCCCACTGGGTTGACGACATCAATACTTGGTATCGATACTTTATAAAATTCCCCTTCTATTTTAGCGAAAGCTCCGTCCTCACCCATCGAGACGACAATGGCTTCGATTCCCTCGAATAGTGAACTGTTTAATGCCTCTTTCAAGACATCGATATCTGAAGTCACTTCTTGTTCCAACAAGGCATTCAATTCATCTGTATTTGGCTTAATTAAGAAAGGTTTCTCTTCACCCAATAAAGCTTGTTTCAAAGCTTCTCCACTAGTGTCCAATAAGACTTTAACTTCCTTGTCCCGACTGATTTCTAATAATTTCTGATAATAGTCTGTTGGCAATCCTTTAGGTAAGCTTCCAGACATCGTTACGACTTCAGCATCTTCAATCAATTTTTCAAACTGCTTTAAGTATTCTTCACCTTCACCATCAGCCAATGTAGGACCTGATTCAAGCACTTCAGTTTGTTTGCCTTCATGAAGAATCGCGATACAGTTTCTCGATTCTTTTTCAATTTCTAAAAATCGATTCGACACACCTTCTCTATTTAACTGGTCAATGATATAACCGCCTAAACTTCCTCCAAGAATACCAGAAGCAACCAACTCACCATCCATTTGTTTAATGACTCGACTAACATTTAACCCTTTTCCACCCGCTGTTTTAATGGCATTTTCTACTCTATTCACATCGTTTATTTTAAATGTCTCTAAAGGATAGGAAATATCCACGGATGGATTCATCGTAACTGTTACAATCAAACTGCTCGCCCCTTTTCTCTTCTTTTTAAATGACTTAATGACTGTATTCGTGAATCGTTACACCTTTTACTACACGGTTGACGGTACCTGCAGGTGAAGGATTATCCGGTTCATGGCCTAACTTAATGGAAGCATGTAAGGAAACCAATTGACCGAATAAAATATAAGGCAATGCCAGGAAAGCATCTGGTAAAATCGCTGCAGCCTCTGAAAGAACAAATTGATCCCCTTCAAAGTTCCCCGCATTGTCGACTTGCACAGCTAAAGTTGTTTCAGCAATATCATCGAGTCGAACTTCTTCTAGCATGTCTACGTCATATTTCTTGGTATACGCATCATTTGAGACAAACCCGATAATTAAGGTCTGTTGGTTTACAAAGGATTTTGGCCCATGTCGGAACCCTAGCGAAGATTCAAAAGAAGCTTCGACTTGTCCCGCTGTCAGTTCAAGCACTTTTAGTTGTGCTTCTTGAGCAAGCCCTTCTAAACTTCCAGATCCTAAATAGATAATGCGTTCGAAATCCGTATCGAGTAAAGCTTCTACTTTATCTGCTTGATCTAAAACTTCATTCCCTGAATCGATGATTTGATTAACAAATTTTTGTTCTTTGTTTTCATCTAAAGAACAAAATACAAGCAAAGCAGTTAATGTCATACAAGTATAAGATCCAGTCATCGCAAATCCTTGGTCATTTGAACGTTCGGGCATTAACAGCAATAAATTTTTGTCATCGCCTTCTGCAGACTTCGCTAATTGACCATCGGCTGCACATGTAATCGTTAATTGGTATAAGTCATCCACTATTTCTTTCGCTAAGTCAACAGTGGCTACACTTTCCGGGCTGTTTCCACTTCGCGCAAAAGAGACTAATAGTGTCGGTGTCTCTTTTTGTAGGTACTGATCCGGATTAGACACAATACTTGTTGTTGGAATACTTTCCACTGTCCATTGCGTTTCATCTAATCGTCCCATTAAATAAGGGGTTACTGTTTGCCCCACATAAGCAGAAGTTCCTGCTCCAGTGAAAAGGATACGTACGTGATCATGTTCATCAGCAATTTCTTTCAAATAATTTTTAACGGCCTCTCGTTGCTTTTTGTAGATGGCATACGTTTCTTCCCACAACTCCGGCTGCTGGTATATTTCACGAGCTGTAATTTCTGCTCCTAACTTTTCCATTTTTTCTACATCATATTTTGTCAATGGCTATTCCTCCATAAGTTATATTCGTAGTCCACTTAATCGTTAAGTGGTTACTACCAGTTAACTAGATAATAATTGATACCACATAAATAGTCAAGGGAATCAGAACTTTTAGAGAGTATTCCTCTACTTAAAACAAAAACTTTGAGCTTAGGACGTGTTCAGTTTACTCAAATTCAGTCAATCCTATCTCACGATATTTTGTTTTCTTTAAACTGTGCCCTACTTTTTTCCCCTTAATCAAACAGTCTTTTAATTCTTCTTACACGTTTTCGTTTTTTCACAATACAAAAGAAAAGAATAGGATTAAAATTCTTCACTATATATTCCCTTGTCCTCTTTATTAGATACCTTCCTTTTGCTTGATTTATCAATGAAATCTCAGTTTTTTTACTCCATCTGTCCGTAGGTTAACTTGTCCTTTTTGGATAGACATGTATCCGTTATCATTTGTCATTTTTTCCTATTATGGTACACTTTCCTTGTACGTACAATTTATTTCATAAAGGAGGAAAGTTTATGGTAAATATCATTCTGGCAAGTCACGGAGAATTTGCGGAAGGCATATTGCAATCTTCCGAAATGATCTTTGGAGAGCAGGAACAAATTGTGACTGCTACTTTGATGCCAAATGAAGGCCCAGAAGATTTAAGGCGCAAATTTAATAACGCTATCGAATCTTTTGGCGAGGATGCTGAAGTATTGTTTTTAGTTGATTTATGGGGAGGTTCTCCGTTTAATCAAGCAAGTGCTGTTCATGACGAAATTCCGGAACGTTCAGCGATTGTCGCGGGCATGAATTTGCCGATGTTGTTAGAAGCATTAGGTTCAAGAATGTCTATGGAAACTGCCCATGAACTGGCTAGCCATATTGTAGGTAAAGATGTGAATGGTGTTCGTGTGAAACCCGAGGAATTAGAACCGGACGAAGCAAGCACAGTAGCTGAAAGTAACGATTCTAGTCCATCCGTCGGTACTTTAGAACCTGGTACCGTCTTAGGCGATGGACAAATTGAATACGTTCTCACTCGAATTGATACCCGATTGTTACACGGTCAAGTTTCAACGAATTGGGTAAAAGCGGTGAATCCAAATCGAATTTTAGTTGTTTCTGACAGCGTTTCCCAAGATGAAATGAGAAAGACACTGATTCAACAGGCCGCTCCACCAGGGGTTCGTACACATACCATTCCTGTCAGTAAATTAGCGGAAATTCATGAAGATCCCCGATTCGGTGATACAAGAGCTTTACTCTTGTTTGAAACACCTCAAGATGTTCTTCAGGCCGTTGAAATGGGTGTAGAATTCGATAAAGTCAATATTGGTTCGATGGCGCATTCTCAAGGGAAAACGATGATTTCAAATGCGATTTCCGTTGACCGAGATGATGTGGAGACGTTACAAGAATTACAAGACCGAGGGATTGAATTTGATATTCGTAAGTTGCCTGGTGATTCAGATGAAAACTTAGATAAACTTTTACGAAATGAAAACTTAATTTAAAAGGAGGCAATCAAATGGTCGAAGCAGTAGATTTAAATGTCATTCAAATTGTTCTTATTCTTCTTGTTGCATTATTTGCTGGATTTGAGAGTGTACTTGATGTCTTTCAACTCCACCAACCAATTATTACAGGTGCCTTAATCGGCGCAATTACAGGGGACTTAAACGGAGGACTCTTGTTAGGTGGGTCCTTACAGTTGATTGTTTTAGGATGGATGAACATTGGGGCTGCCCAAGCGCCGGATGCCGCGATTGCGGGTGTTGTTTCTGCAATATTGGTCCTCGTTAAAGGGGCCTCGAACTCTGAAGGAATAGCCATCGCCATTCCTTTAGCGATTGCTGGACAAGTTCTTACAATTTTTGTCCGTACATTAGCGGTTGGTCTTGGACACTATGCCGATAGGAAAGCTGAAGAAGGAAACATTCGCGGGATTGAAATCGCAAACATGACCGGTTTACTTTTACAAGGTCTGCGTGTAGCTATTCCAGCTGGTTTAGTTTTAGCTGTCCCTGCAGAAGCAGTGACAACTGCGATCAATGCGATTCCTGATTGGATTACCGGTGGTTTAGCTGTTGGTGGTGGAATGATTGTTGCCGTTGGTTATGCGATGGTTATTAACATGATGGCGTCAAAAACCACTTGGCCATTCTTCTTTATTGGTTTTGCCCTTGCAGCAGTCACTGAATTAAACTTAATTGCTA
>DATGSY010000020.1:0-4052 GCA_035302125.1 Atopostipes sp. | reverse complement strand
TTTATTTTTGCATTAGATTACTACAAACCACTCAGTGAAATGCTTTATTTATTGGTACCATACCCAACACCTTTTTTTCCGGATGCCAATCCATATGTTTTTTATGATGAAAGCTTGATATTGACCTTAGATTTATCTTATTATTATTTGATTTCTTTTTTATTGATATTATTCATCGGATGGATCGCTGTACGTGTCATTACTCAACTTATCTCTTATACTGTTGAGCAATTAGCGATTCCTGAGCCTTTAAATGGTGCAGGTGGGGCAATTTTAGGCTTCATCATCAATTATATTGGTATCTTTTATATCTTATTGCTGTTATCTTTGATTCCTTTTGATATGGTTCAAGGAAGGTTAGCCAATAGTTTCTTAGCGGATTCAATCCTAACATCCACACCTGTTGTTTCAGAAGATAATTATCAGCGATTTATTCTAGATGCTCATGACGTTGCAGAAGAGAATCGACAGACAATGGATATCCAACTCCCGACGGAGGAAAATAACGAAGAACCGTCAGAAGGAAATGAAGAATAAACCTAGAAGGTGTTGCATTAGAATTTGTAGAGCTATGCAGCACCCTTTTTTTATGAAAATTACGGAGTGATTGATTGATGAAGCAAATTGACGAAAAGTCTATGAAGACATTAGAATATCCCAAAATTATTGACCAATTAAGTGAATTGACTGTTTCAGAACTTGGTAAAAAACAAGTTAAAAACATCCGACCGTCAAATTCAAGAGAAGAAGTCATTCGATTATTGGAAGAAACAGATGACACTGTAAAAATCCAACGGTTAAAAGGTGGTATTCCGCTTGGGACCTTTTACGATGTGCGGCCACATTTGAAGCGGATGGAAATTGGAGCGGTATTATCTGGACAAGAATTAATTCAAGTTGGACAGCTTTTAAAAGGTGTTCGTGAAGTGTATGAATTCTTCCAAGACTTGAAGGAAGAAGAAATTGAATTAAATCAACTCTACACAATAAGTGATGAAATCATCAGTTTACCGAAATTAGAACGAAAAATTTATGCCACACTTACAGAGAGTGGAACAGTGGTTGACGATGCAAGTCCTAAATTAAAATCAACACGCACGAGCATTCGTCAAACAGAAGGTGGCATCCGTGACCAGTTAAACAGTATTGTACGCGGATCGAAATCTAAATATTTAACGGACAGCATTATTACTATGCGTAATGATCGTTATGTGATTCCTGTTAAAGCAGATAGTCGAAATGTATTCGGCGGCGTTGTTCATGCACAAAGTTCTACCGGACAAACCTTGTATGTAGAACCACAAAGTGTACTGGATTTGAATAATCGTCTCAAACGACTTCAAAGTGAAGAAAAACATGAAGTGGAACGCATATTAGTGGAATTAAGTCAGGAAATCGTCCCATATACAGAAGAAATTATCTCGAATCAAGAAATCTTGACTAAACTGGATGTACTGCAAGCAAAAGCTTCATATGCGAGAGAGATAAAAGCCACCCGTCCATTGGTTCATGATGAAAATTATGTACAGCTTTTTGGTGCAAGACATCCACTTATTCCAGAAGATGAGATTGTACCAAACGATATAAAATTAGGAGACTTATATAAGACGGTAGTGGTAACCGGACCAAATACCGGTGGTAAAACTGTTATTTTGAAAACCATTGGTTTACTTCAATTAATGGGACAATCAGGTTTATATCTTCCAGTAGAAGAAGAGAGTACGATTGGTGTCTTTAACCATATTTTATCGGACATCGGAGATGAGCAATCCATTGAACAAAGCTTATCCACTTTCTCCTCTCATCTAACCACGATTGTTTCTATTTTAGAAGTTTTAGATGAAAATAGTTTGGTACTCTTAGATGAGTTAGGTGCCGGTACAGATCCGCAAGAAGGAGCGGCCTTAGCGATTTCAATTTTAGACCATGTTGGATCCATTGGCAGTTTTGCAATGATTACTTCTCATTACCCTGAATTGAAATTGTATGGCTATAATCGTCCAGGAACAATGAATGCCAGTATGGAATTTAATATTGACACCTTAGAACCGACTTATAAATTTAAAATGGGCATTCCTGGTCGAAGTAATGCTTTTGAGATCGCCAGACGATTAGGAATGAACGATGACATTATCGGTGTAGCGAAATCATTGATGAGTAGCGAAAGCCAAAGTGTAGATGAGATGATTGGCGATTTAGACAAGAAACAAAAAGAAGCGGAAGAAACAGCGACTGACTTGCGCAGACGATTGGTAGAAGCAGACAAATTACACAGAGAACTGTCTGAAGCTCATGAAGCGTATGAAAAAGAAAAAGAACACTTGAAGAAAAAAGCACAAGAAGAAGCGAATAAAATTGTCGAAGATACCAAACGAAAAGCGGACAATATTATAGACGAACTTCGACAAAAACAGTTGGATGCTGAGAATGCACCAGCAATTAAAGAACATGAATTTATTGATGCGCAAACGCAAATTTCAAGTTTACGTCAAGAAGAAGAAAACCTGCAAAAGAACAAAGTCTTACAACGTGAAAAAGACAAACGAACATTAAAAGAAGGGCAAACAGTCAATGTCCAATCGCTTGGACAAACGGGGACATTAGTCGAAAAAGTGGATAATGAATGGGTTGTTCAAATGGGCATGCTGAAGATGCGATTACCAGAAGAAGATTTAACAGTCTCAGAATCGGAACAAGAAAAAGAGAAAAAACCAAAATCAACTTTCTATGGTTCGACAAGCTCCGTTCGTCCTGAATTGGATTTACGAGGGGAACGCGTGGAGGCGGGACTTTCTAAATTGGATCAGTACATTGATCAAGCATTATTAGCCAATTACAAGAAAGTAACAATCATTCATGGACATGGGACGGGCGCAGTTCGTTCAGCGGTACAAGAAGCCTTGAAAAAACATTCGCAAGTCAAAGATTATCAAGCAGCTCCTGCCAATCAAGGCGGAACAGGTGCTACGATTGTATCTTTTAAATAATGCTTATGTGCAATCAGATTTTTGGAATTTAACGGCTATCTATGCTAAACTGTCTTTTGATGAATAATCAATTCAAGTTTAAACCTTTACAGGAGGGTAATTATAATGAAAGAACTAACAGATGCAACATTTGAACAAGAAACAGCAACAGGCGTTTCTTTAACAGACTTTTGGGCTGAATGGTGTGGACCATGTAAAATGCAATCACCGATCTTAGAAGAAATGGCTGAAGAATCTGATGGTTCAGTTAACTACTACAAGTTAGATGTAGACGCGAACCCAGAAACTCCAAGACAATTTGGAATTATGAGTATTCCTACTTTACTAGTGAAAAAAGATGGAGAAGTTGTTGATACTCTAATTGGTTTACACTCACGTGAACAAATTGAAGAAGTATTAAGTCAATACGCATAAAACCTTAGATAAAAATCATAGAAATGGACCATGTATGCATCACCGCATATATGGTCTTTTTTTGTTCTTATGCATTCATTAACATTAAATAAAAAAAGGAATACTAGCAGTTGAGGAATGAAAAAAGAATGAATTCCTCAGCTGTTAACTTGACTTAATTTATTTTTTAGGCTAGTCTAAAAATATAAAACTATCGATTGAATAATTTATAAGGAAGATAAATATGTCTAAAAAAATAAAGTCTATTATTAAATTTTTAATGCCTGTTTTCTTTCTTTTTCTATTTTTAGTTGGGTGTGGCGCTTTTCAAGATTCCAGCGAAGAAGTAGAAGACGAACGAATTCAAGTAGTAGCGACAACGACAATGATTACAGATTTAGTAAAAGTCATTGGTGGAAACCAAGTTCATGTAAATGGCTTAATGGGCCCCGGAATCGACCCTCATGGATATCGAGCAACGGCTTCAGATGTAACAGATATGGGGGAGGCAGATGTTGTTGTCTATAATGGCATGCATCTTGAAGGGCAGATGGGTGAAGTTTTCAGTGAACTAGAAAATATTGATAAAGATATTTTTGTCCTTGAAGAAGTAATTGCTGAAGAGTCGATGTTAGATTCCGGAGATGAATCGATGCCTGTCGATCCACACAT
>DATGSY010000019.1:0-2934 GCA_035302125.1 Atopostipes sp. | reverse complement strand
TGATTGAGCGGTTTGATTTGAAAACACTCGGCCGGGGTGAAATGGAAGAAGAACAAGAGTATTCAGAGGTGGAGCTGGAACCACCGCTTGAAGGCACTGCGAGTCCAACGTCAGCCAGTGTACAATACATTATCGATGGCTTAGGCGGCATCAGCAACATTGATGAAATTAATAATTGCTACACCCGTCTCCGTATCGATGTGAAAGATCCGTCATTAGTTGACGAAGCCACCCTTAAAAAAGGAGAAAATTCCGGCATCATCACCAGGGATAATCATATTCAAATTGTCATTGGCCGTGATGTGGATGATGTGAGAGAGCAATTAGACCAAGCCGTTTACGGCATAAGTACCACTTAATGAGAAAACACTCATAAACAGGATTGTATTTTAAAAAGATAAATCATCTTCAAAAAGGCGTATTTTACCCAAAAAAGGGCGATGCGCCTTTTAAAACTGAATAAAAGGAAAGATATTTTCACGAATATTCGGAATCATATTGATTTTTCATGCGATTTTGCGTATATTAAACTAAATTAGATTAAGGTTAGAAGACCTTAATAACGTTCGATTACATTTGAGAGGAGATAAACCATGATTATCATATATTTATCTCCTAGCTGTACATCCTGTAGAAAAGCTCATGCATGGCTAGAAGAATATAATATTCCATTTGTAGAGAGAGATATTATCAACGAACCCCCGACCAAAGACGAGCTTGAAAAAATCCTAAGTCTTACTGCCAAAGGAACTGAAGAAATCATTTCAACGCGTTCCAAGGCTTTCAGACGCCTAAATGTAAACATTGAAGAGATGTCCCTGCAAGAGTTGTACGAATTAATCCAAGAACATCCGGAAATTTTACGTAAACCAATTATCGTCGACAAGCGGCGTATACAGGTGGGGTATAATGAGAGCGAAATCCGTCAGTTTGTTCCTAAGAAGGTCAGACAACACGAGCTTAACAAAGCGAAAGACTTAATCGCTACCTTCGAACAGACTGCGGAATAATTTTAGGATGTCATCCATTAGAACCCAAATCCATAATCCATTGAGTGATGAAAGTCATTCGATGGATTTTTTAGTTGGCTATATGGATGTGCTTTACTTGTTGTTTTCCTTCATCTTAAATAAAATAAGAACAAGAGAAAAACGTTAACAAATTTTATTAAAAGGAGTGGATGATGTTGAACAAAAATAAACTATACGGAAAATCAAAAGCAATGATGGGGAAATTGGCCGATAATCCAAGAAAGAAATACCATGGCATGGCCCAAAATAAGTTAGGTGAACTTCAAAGCAAAGCGTCAGATATGGCACCAGATCACATGAGCCAGCAATCCATGTTCTCACTCGCCGTCGGTGTCTTATTAATCGCAAGTGGTTTATTCTTTGTCTTCAAAGCCAAAGATGACCTGTTTTAATTAAAATAAAATAATCAAAAACGAGTCCACTGAATGTTCCAGGCATTCAGTGGATTTTTTGGTTCGATTATAAAAACCTTCAAGTTCCTATAGAAAGATTTCGCACGACGAAATCCACTCTCAAATCTCTAAAATTTCCTAATTACCTTTGGTTAAATGATTCAAGTGAAGTAGAAGAAGCCACTTCATCTGGAGAAAAGACTTCAAACGAAGTAGCTTCTTCTATTGATTCTGAAAATACTTTTCAAGAGAGAAAGCCTTTCCCATTCCCCATGAAAAATTTACAGAAGTGCAATAGAGTAATCCATTCACCTTCTAAACAGATTTCAAGAGAAATAGAAGTGGTATTTAAAGTAACACTAATAAAATTCAAAAAAATTAAAAGAAAATAAGTGAAAAATTGAATTTTTCGCAAATTATATATATAGGACCCAATTTAAGATCAATCTAATTACACGAGGAGCTTATATATGAAAACATTACGAACCAAACTGCAAAAAGAAGATACATCCCCACCAAAAGTTATCTTTGAGACAATCAAATATAACCGAGGACTAGTCACTGAAGCAAAAGACTTATATGAGTTGAAGAGAAACATAGCGGGCGAAGAAGGTGAAAAAATCGTTTTGGAATACCTTGAAGAATTTGGCCGGAAAGACTGGAGAATCATTCGCAACATGTGGATGAATCATTATGGACCATTTGAATGTGATCTAATATTAATTACTGATTTCAAAGTCTATGTCTTTGAAATAAAAAATTACTTTGGTGAATTCTCTTATAAAAATGGAATTACTAAAATTGATGGTATTCAACGCAATTTCAACCCCATTCACCAATCTAGTCGAAATTCTACAAATATAAAACAAATTTTGATTCATAAATTTCCGACACTTCCTGTAGAAGGAGCCCTCATTTTTACGGGGATTAATAATAAAGTATCTATCGAATCAGGAATTCCTGATATAGAAATCATCCCAAGAAATCATTTAATGTCATACATAAGAAAGGTTGCTCTGGAAGAACGCACGTTTAACGGTCCACCGATCAATCCAGCAGACATACTCGTTCAGTTAGAAAATCTTGAAATTCAAAATGACTTTGCGCCAGTGCCTCTGACGAATGATGAAATGAACAAAGTAAAAAAAGGAATTTATTGTGCGCACTGTAAAAAGTACACTATAAAAATCAAACGTTTTGAAATCTTCTGTTCGTGCGGATATAAAGAATCGCGCGAGCAAGCGACTCTACGTACAATAAAAGATTACGGAATATTAAGGTTTGATCATCAATTAAAAATAAAGGATCTCTTAGAGTTTTTTAATCACCAAGTCTCAAGAAATTACTTAACTAAAATACTCAGCACCCATTTTGAGCATGTGAATAATTGGAGCCATAGTTATTACAAAAACAGTGTCCTATGAAAAGGACCAATCACCTGTAAAGATTTGTATTTTCTTTATATAAAATATAACAAATCTTATTTTTAGAGCATGAATCTACGTCCAACC
>DATGSY010000018.1:0-3320 GCA_035302125.1 Atopostipes sp. | reverse complement strand
CTACCGTGAAGTTGCCCTCAAGCAGGCTAAATATGTTGCTGAAAACTACTTTGATAACGAGGAAGAACGGGCTGATTTTTTAGCTGAAGTAAACCGTTACTATGAAAATGATTTACTAAGGGAAAAGGGCTATGTTGTCTTTGATAATGGTGACTTAGAACCCTTTAAAAAATATAGTAGCCCGCGAGATAGTAGTCAAGTAAGTTATATGACTTTCGCTAGAGAGTATATGGATGAAGAAGCTTTTGAACGTTGGATCACCAATGAAGCAACAAAAGAAGAGACAGATAAATTCTTTAGGCAATTAGTAAGCAATCAAGAAAAATGGAGCAGAGAGATTATTGAGGAAGACGAACTAAATACACAAGGAGTAGAAAAAGCGATTGTGAATGTGCAGGAAATGTTGGATTCTTTCGTCTGGGTAGATGGACGTGTTATAGCAACAGGTGAAGAACAGCCAGATTATCTCGATGAATTAATCCGGTGGAATGAAAATATGTTAAATTTGTTTCTTTAGTTTGTTATTTAACTCAACCGATTTTATATCATTTGATTTGTCAAATTAAGCGAGACAAAGTTTTTTTCTGCATGTTCCATGAAACACTCAAATGGTGTTCGATAGTTTAATGATTTTCTTGGAATGTTGTTTCTTCTAGAAGAAACTCTTGAAATATCTTCTTGTGTAACTGAATTGAAATCCATTTCTTTTGGTAGTCCACTTTTTCGAAGAAGTCCATTTGAATTTTCATTCAAAGCCCTTTGTGATGGTGTTCCTAGATCTGCAAAATAGATGTCAATGTCTTGTTCATTACTGACATTTTTCCAGTTTGAAAATTCCTTTCCACAGTCAAAGATAATCGATTTAAATAAGTTCCTTGGAAGGCCTTGAAGCCAGTCATTTAAGGATTTTTCAATGTTCTTGGCCTTCCTACCTTCTGGTTTAATCGTAATAATGCATTTACTTAGGCGTTCTACTAAAGTGATTACAGCACCCTTATGATGGTTACCAATGATCGTATCGCCTTCTAGGTGTCCAAACTCATTTTCATAGTTAGGATGTTCCTGATCGCGTTCCCTGATGGTGCGTCTAAATGCTTGTTTACCTCTTTTTTCTTGATGACCGTTTGGTTTTCTTTTGCCTTTCATCGGTAGTTTTTCTTGACAGAAGATTCCTTTTTCAAACATGCGATAAAGTGTTTTCATGCCACAAGAGATAGGCTTTTCCTTTCTACCAATGATGACGTCTGGTGTCCAGCCTTCATCTACTTTTTCGTTGATGTAATCAATTTCATCCTGTGGAAGTTGAATGGGTTTACGCCCACACTTTTGTTTGTTTTTCTTGTATTGGTGGTAAATATCAATCGCTGTTTTGCCGTCTTTAAGCGATTTGATGCTCTTTAACGCCAATTGAAAAATATTCCTTTATGAAAATGAGTTCTGTTTTGGTAAGATGTGTGCATGATATGTTTGCAGCAATCCCCTTAGCTTTGGCAGGTTAATTTGAGTGTATCAGAACATGTCCTTTTTTTGTCTCGCTTAATTATACAATCGACGTCATATAAAGATTCATTTTATAGGTTAAAATGTTTTGAATAGATATAGAACATATATACGTAATGCTTGAAAAATTAATGAGTGGTAAGATAAAATCACTTGAAGACGAAAGCTTTTAAGAAGCTACGGAAAGTCAATCGCCCGAAAGCTTATACTTCTATAATGAAGAGTTGGAAGAGTAATATTTACCATAGGTATTTCCCTTTTCAGCTCTTCCAATTATAATATCCTCATCCGTTCGTAAAGCATAAACGCATGATCGATTCTGTAAAGGGTCTTCGTACTTCAATGATTATGGCAAGCTAAGTTGGATAAGGGAGCGTAAGAAAGTAAAGGTCACTTTCAAACGCTCCCTAATTTATTGGGCTTTTCTCATAATCATGACGAATCACTTGATAGCTACGGTACTTTCGCCCATTGACATAGAATCGATGCGGATATTTCCGAAATGGCGCCCGAAAAGGTCAAAGAAACACAGAAAGGTTGATTGAGATGAAAACCATTTTAGAAGTCATTCGTATTGAACAAATTGTCAGAGAGGCAGAAGAGGGTGTTGGTTATGTCATTAAAGGACCACAAGATGGAGCGAAGATTGCTTCACGTTTTATTGGAAATGATGATCGTGAAGTGTTCTTTGTTATGTGCTTAAACACGAAGAATCATGTCGTTGCTGTTCACCGCTGTCATGTAGGTTCATTAAATGCTTCCATTGTACATCCGAGAGAAGTGTTTAAATCAGCAATTCCTAACAATGCAGCAAGCATTATCGTAGCCCATCAGCATCCAAGTGGTGATACTACTCCTTCGATGGAGGATATAAACGTAACGAAGCGATTAGTTGAAGCGGGTAAGTTACTTGGAATTGAGGTATTAGATCATTTGATTGTCAATAATACCAAAAGCTATACAAGCTTGAAAGAGAAGAGTTATATTTAAAGGGAGTAGTCTCCCTTTTTTCTTCAAGTATAGAATGAATGTAACAATATGCTAAAATATTGGTAGAGGAGTGGATTGTGATGAGAACGAAAATAAATGAAGCATTAGAAAACGCATTAAGACAATTTGGTGAGAAGTATTTTATTGATGGTGTTGTTAATAAAAGTAAAGTAATTCAAGATTTAGATACATACAATGAAGAACTTTTGACAGAATTTATATCAAATGAAGTACTGAAACATAATTTTACAATTGATATTGCTGGAAACACAGTTTTGCAGACGAATAAGTTAATCGACCTATTAGAAGCGGATGAGTATTGGCAGGATTCTTATACAAGGTATTCGAAAAAGATCGGTTTAACAGCTGGTGGAAAATTTATTGATGAAAACGAAGATGTCGTCTTAGACTTTCCATACAAAGACACCATTTTAAAAGCAAGTATGAGTAAGGAAGACACAGACAAGGATGACTTACGCCCAAATGAACCTTTTTTAAATGAAGTCATTGCAAAAGAAGAGATTGACGTATTATTAGACAAGAAGATTTTAGTTAATGCAAAGAAGTATGGTGTGAACGGTGAACTTGAAATTGACTCCTTTGATGAGAATAACAATTTAATTATAAAGGGTAATAATCTACTGGCATTACATACGTTGAAAGAAAAGTACGCTGGAAAAGTTAAATTGATTTATATAGATATAATCCTACAGAGATTGATACAATTTAATTACCCTTTAAAATGTAGTGCCTAGGGGTGTGCAAAGTTAAAAAGAGGTGTGCAGTAGTGGAAGTCGAGGAAACTCGGCTATTTTTTTATTTGAAGAGGA
>DATGSY010000017.1:0-2693 GCA_035302125.1 Atopostipes sp. | reverse complement strand
GAGGCCGATAAACGGTTCGTCAATGACCAATAGCGTCGGTTCAATCACAAACGCACAAGTGATCATGACTTTTTGTTTCATCCCTTTTGAGAAGTCTTCCGGAAACCAATCCATCCGCTCCTCTAAGCGAAACAATTCAAGCAGTGGTTTCGCTCGTTCAAGCAAAGTATCAAAAGGAATATCGTAGGCCATCGCCGTAATTTCTAAATGTTCTCTTAAGGTCAGGCTTCGGTAAACCATTGGAGTTTCTGGAACAAAAGCAATCTTTTTGCGGTAAGTCATTGGATCATCTTGGAGCGTTTGTCCGTCGACTTCGATACTACCAGAAAAGGGTTCCATAAGTCCCATGATGTGCTTTATCGTGGTACTCTTTCCAGCACCGTTTAATCCGATGAGTCCAACGATCTCACCATCGTTGACTTCAAAGGATACATCGTTGATTACAGGTTTTCTTGTATAGCCACCCGTCAATTGGGAGACGTTTAAACTCATACTTTTTCCTCCTTCTGGCTCGTGCATTTATTTTACCATATCCTTCACTTGGTTCGTACAAGTTTTGTCCCAAACTTGGTCAGGCTTCTTTTAAGGTCATTTGCGAAGCGAAGGCTTTGGCTTTTCAAGACTCTAATCTTACGATAAATCGCACGATATCTCAATGCTTTTTACGGATGCATGAAAAAAGACACACCGTGAAGTGTGCCTTTTGAATAAATGTTTTAATCTTTGTCGTCAACGTATCGTCCGTGATCGGGCAGCGCGAGTTCATCCCAATTGTTCATCAAGTGGTCCAAGCCTTCTTTTAACTCTTCGCCTTCGACCGGCTGGCCATGTCCTGAAATGAGGTAGTCAGGTTTAAGCTCATATAGAATTTGTGCCGACAGTTTCGCAGCGTCCCAATCGGTGGTTAAATAACGCGGCGGTCCAGAAATTTCGACCCTTTGCGTGAGGACTTTGGTTAAATCTTCTTGCCGGGTCGTCACGATGGCATCCGCTGAGATAAGCACGCGGTCCGCTGAGCGGTAAAGCGCGATTTGTCCTGGCGTGTGGCCGGGCACATGGACCCATTTGAAATGAGGCAAGTGCGGTAAAGAACCATCTTTTGGAATGAGCTGGACGCTGTCGCCTAAGTCAATCGGGTTGGTTGGAAAGATAGGTGACATTTTCGCAACCATTCCACCTTCCACCGACATGTCCGGTTTTGGATATGGGGATTCTCCGGTTAAATACGGCATCTCCAATGGATGCGCATAAACGGGGGCGTCCCACTCTTCAATCAATTCAATAACTGACCCCACATGATCAAAATGGCCGTGGGTTAAGATGATGGCTTTGGCTTTCGCTTTTTCACCAAAGCGTTCATAGGCGGCTTCGATGATTTCATCTGCACGTTTTGGCATGCCGGCATCGACAATGACAAATTCGTTGTCTTCTGGTCGTCCGATAAAAACGAGATTCACAATCTGATCGGTAAAGACATAAATATCCGGTCGAACTTCGACCCCTTCGCCCGAATTTTTACTGTAAACAGGTAGTTTCTTATAGTCGTCTCCATAGCGCATTTCTTTCGTCACGCACACTCACTCCTTTAGCATTCTTGTTCTATCAAAGGTTCATTTATTTTTCTTAGACTTATTTTACAATACACGAAGGGTAGATAAAAATATCGCGCTTGCGTTCGTACCGGCCCTAATAGTTTAAATCAGCTTGGATTTCTTTGGTTTACATGAAATTAACAGCTTTTTGATTTGGAAAACGGCAAGCGTGTGCTATAATACTCCACAATATTCAGAACTTGATTCATTATTTGTAGGAGGGTGATGAAATGAAGTTAGAGAACATTAAAGAATTTGCGAAATCGATTATTGGAGATGATGTCACCGGACACGATTGGCGCCATGCCTTGCGTGTGGAAGCGAACGCCAAAAAAATTAGTTCAACCGAATTAGCCACAGAAGACATTGAAATCATCCGCGCTTCTTGTTGGTTACACGATACGATTGATGCGAAGATTTCAGACGAAAAGCGCGCATCCATCCAAGATGTTGAACAGGTTTTGCGGGAGAACGGGGCCACTGAACGACAAACTGAAGAGATTCTTTATATCATCCAAAATCTCTCTTACTCCAAAAACATTGATCAAAAACAAAAGTTAAATCAAAATGGCCAAATCGTTCAGGATGCAGACCGCTTGGATGCGCTGGGTGCGATTGGAACGGCTCGTGCGTTTTATTACGGCGGCAGCAAGAAACATTTAATCTATGACGATACACGTCCAAGAAAAGCTGAAGACATCACGGAAGAAAATTACCGGGAACAATACAGTGTCGTGAACCACTTTTTTGAAAAATTGCTGATTTTAAAAGATTGCATGAATACAAAAAAAGGCCGTGAGATGGCGGAACACCTCACCGAATTTATGAAACACTTTCTCGATGAATTATTCGATGAAATTAAAGAAGCAGACGAATAATACCGGTGCTATTGAAGTCATTTGATGGGGAAAATCTTAGGGTTGGATAGCTGATCGCGCATCAGGCTATCCTTTTTGTTTATTCTTCGGCCGTTTCGGGGCTTGTGTTTTCAAAAAAATGGGCTTCGTGCTAAAATAATGATAAGAAATTGCATAAAGAGAGGCTGGATGATATGTCGGATTGTATTTTTTGTAAGATTCGTGATGAAGAAATTCCGAGTCG
>DATGSY010000016.1:0-5568 GCA_035302125.1 Atopostipes sp. | reverse complement strand
GAATGCGTCATTGACGAAGACATCGCCTAAACTTGCCCAGTATTTACCGAGTTCTGGGTCATTTCCGCTTTCTTTTTTACCGTCTAAGTCTTCGAAACGCGTATTTTCGAACATGAGAATTTCGCCATCTTCTAACTCGTCGATTGCTTTTTCTAATGCTTCTCCACGTGTTTCAGGTACAAAAGTAACGTCTTTTCCAAGTAATGCGCCTAAAGCTACTGAGACTGGTCGTAGACTGTTTTTGTCTTTATCTTCTTCCGTTTTAATACGACCTAAGTGAGAAAATACAATGACTTTTCCGCCTTGTTCTAGGATATATTCAAGTGTAGGAAGTGCTGCTTGAATACGGTTGTCGTTTGTAATTTCTCCATTTTTCATCGGAACGTTGAAATCTGCACGAACCAGTACTTTCTTGCCTTTTAAGTCTAAATCTTTTACTGATTGTTTCGCCATATTTCTCCCTCATTCTGTTTAAGTCATTTTATGGTTGATATAAAGTAAAAAGCGAGAAGCGCGATCGCTTCCCGCTTTTTAAAGCTTTAATTCATTATTTGTTTGTTTGCATTAGCCAAGTTTTGCAAAGTGGTCTAACGTACGAACCATGTTTGAAACGAATCCGTACTCGTTGTCATACCATGCAACTGTCTTAACTAATTGTGATCCGTCTTCAGCGTCTTGAACTTCTGTTAATGTTGCGTCAAAGACTGATCCTGAAGGGAATCCAACGATATCTGATGATACAATTGGGTCTTCGTTGTATGCAAATGCTGGGTTAGAGAATTCTTTCATTTTCGCATTTACATCTTCAACCGTTACGTTTTCTTCTAATAATGAGTAGAAGATTGTGTGTGATCCAGTAATTGTTGGAACACGTAAAGCTGAACCATCTAAGATACCTTCAACTTCTGGAATTACTTTACCGATTGCTTTAGCAGCACCAGTTGTTGCTGGGATAATGTTTTGCGCTGCAGCACGACCACTTCTGAATTTCTTGTTTGGTGAGTCTTGTAAAGCTTGAGTTGCTGTATACGCATGAACAGTAACCATGTTACCCGCTTTAATTGTGTAGTTGTCGTGTAAAACTTTAACTAATGGCGCTAAAGAGTTTGTTGTACAAGAAGCTGCTGAGATGATTTTGTCATCTGCTTCAATTGTATCTTCGTTAACACCGTAAACAATCATTTTCGCATCGCTTGCAGGCGCTGAGATTAGTACTCGTTTTGCACCAGCATCAATATGTGCTTGTGATTTGTCTAGGCTTGTGTAGAATCCAGTACTTTCTAAAACGATGTCTACACCTAAATCGCCCCATGGTAATTTACTTGCATCTGGTTCTTCAAATGCTTTAATTTCTTTACCATTAATAACGATTGTGTCACCTTTAGCTTCAACGTCTCCGTCGAATACGCCAAACGCAGTATCATATTTGAATAAATATGCAAGGTTTTCGTTATCTGTTAAATCGTTAACTGCAACTACTTCAACATCGATATTTTCTTCTAATATACGACGTAATGTTAAACGACCGATACGTCCAAAACCATTAATTGCTACTTTTACTGACATAAATGATTTCCTCCTTAGAAAATCTAACTTTTTTTATTTTAAAGGGTTGCCCCCGTTTAAAATCTCATTTGCTGCTGCTTCATCCGTGATTAACCATGTATGTGATGGAGCAGTCTTTAAATACGAACTGATTGCGGTTGCTTTGCTCTTTCCACCTGCTACAGTAACAATATATTCGATTTTTTTCAATGAAGATGACTGTAGTCCAATATTTGAGAGTTTGTAGACGACTTCGCCGTCTTTGTTGATAAACTCTCCAAAAGCTTCTGCAACAGCTTCTTTTTCTTTTAATAATTCTAATGTACTAGCCTCTAGACCACGGCGTTTCGCCATCTCTATCGGTGTACCTATACTGTACAAAATCAATGAGGCACTTTCAACTATTTGTAATGTCTTCTTGATCTCTGGCTCTTTCAATAATTCTTCGTAAATTTCTTCATGAACATGTTCAGGTGCATATAATCCGTGACTATGTCCTCCTGTTTGTTGAGCCATCCTTTGAGCAATGACATTCGCTTCAAGCATTGCATCGTCACCTAAGCCACCTCGGGCTGGGACAAATAACAAATCTCGATTGTATCCTAAGTTATTATCCATGTGGTTCGCGATTTCATTCAGCGTTGTACCACCCATGACAGCAATGATTTGTTCGCCATCTCCTAAAAGATGGTTGATCAATTCCACTGCTTTCTTGGCCATTTCATATAGGACAGTTACGTCTTTATCTAAATCCCCTGGAACAATCGAACACGAATTAATTTCTAAAAACTCCGCTAATTCATTTTGTAAATCAAATAAATAATTGTGTTCTTCTAAAAGCTCTTGAAGCTGTTCAAGGGTCTCTACACCTTCAGCAGTCAATACCATGCCGGCTTTAGATGTTGAAATGAGTTGATACTTCTTTAAAGCATCGACCTCGCTACGCGTCAGTCGTTCGGTTAGCTGCATTTTTTCAGCCAGCATGCGACGACCAATCGGCCCTTCTTGTTTAATAACATTTAGGATGTGATAACGTCTCAACAATAATTTGTAAGCATCAGGAAGTACTTTTTGTATTACTGATAACATCATCCACTTCCTCTCGCCTGCCTCACATCATTTAATATATCATCAGGCGGGACGAAAGTCAACCAATAATAATAGACATTGGGACTTTAATTGTCCTTCCTTAATCTGAAGCCTTTTGCCCACGCATTTTTATTATACGTGTTCAAATAAGCGAATACAATTGATACACCGTCACTTGAAGCATTTTTTTGCCGTCTTTAGAATTCCTCTAATAAGGAAGACAAAATAAAAAAGTCTACCTCTTTATAAGAGAATAGACTTTTCTTTTTAGCGTTTATTTTATGAAATTTTATTTGAATTTTCGACAATTTCGTCGATTAATCCATATTCTTTTGCTTCTTCAGCCGTCATAAAGTTGTCACGATCTGTGTCGCGTTCTATGACTTCAAGCGGTTGACCAGTCGCTTCAGAAAGGATTTCATTTAATTTCTCACGTGTTCTTAAAATATGACGAGCAGCAATTTCAATTTCTGTTGCTTGTCCTTGTGCGCCACCTAGTGGTTGGTGAATCATAATTTCAGAGTTTGGCAATGCAAAGCGTTTGCCTTTTGTACCTGCTGTAGCAAGTAAACTTCCCATTGAAGCAGCCATACCGATAACGATTGTTTGAACATCCGCATTCACGAAGTTCATCGTGTCAAAAATCGCTAGACCAGCGGTTACACTCCCACCTGGTGAGTTAATGTATAAATAAATATCTTTCTCTGGATCTTGTGCATCCAAGAAAAGCAATTGAGCAACCACTGAGTTCGCGATATTGTCATCAATTGGTCCACTTAACATAATAATTCGGTCTTTTAACAGACGTGAATAGATGTCATAAGCACGTTCACCACGTGGTGATTGTTCAATAACTGTAGGTACTAAATTCATGTATATCCTCCTAATTTCTTCTAAAATTCTTTCAAAAATGTTACCTCTGATTCCAATAGTCATTATAACGCTATTGGTCAAGAAAGGTCAAACAATAACTCTTGCTCTGTTTGACCTTTCTATTTTTCTAATCTGTCTAAAATTAGCATACTTTTTGGTTCACCTGCAATGGTTCCACCTTATGCCATCCAAAGAATTTTCTTTTACTGTGCGACGCCGATTTCATCGGCCATTTTAGTGATTTTACGCATACGATGGTTGACTGCGCTTTTAGATATCGGATCTCCTGGAACAAGTTCGCCTAATTCTTTTAGGCTGGCTTCCGGATGTTCTAAGCGCAGTTGTGCAATCTCTTGCGTTTTTTCAGGAAGCGACTCTAAGCCGACTTCTTGATCGATGAGTAAAATGGCTTCAATTTGTTTGCTGGCTGCGTCGACTGTCTTATTCAGGTTTGCTTGCTCGCAATTGACGAGACGATTCACTGAATTTCGCATGTCACGCACGATTCTTATATCTTCAAAACGGAATAAGCTATTGTTCGCACCGATGATGCCCAGGAAATCGGCTATTTTTTCCGCTTCTTTTAAATAAGTCATGTAGCCGCCATTTCGACGTTCGTGCACTTTAGGATTCAAATCGAACATTTCCATCATTTCAAGGTTGTCTTGATTAATGGCTTGGTTTGTTGAATGAATTTCTAAATGATAGCTGTTGGTTTCTGGGCTGTTGACGGATCCTCGGGCCAAGAAGGCGCCTCGTAAATAGGACCGCGCTTTTTGTTCATTTTCCTTAATGCTGTTTGGTAGATTGATTTCATGAAGCATGGCTTCAAAAATTTCTAACTCCATCAAGACTTGTTTGGCTTCTTGATTTAAGCGGATAAAGTAAACATTGTTTTTATTCAATTTCATACGTTTTCTCACGCTGATTTCTGCACGGACATCGTATAATTTTTTGATTAAAGAATACACGCGTCTGGCAATCGAGGCATTCTCCGTTTGCACGGTAACAAAAACAACATCATTCACTTCTTTTAATTCGCCATTTAATCGAATAAGCGCAGCAAGTTCTGCTTTCGCATGTTCAGGATGGACTTCAAGCATCGTGAGTTCTTTTTTCACATCTGATGCATATGACATTCCATCAACTCCTCTAGTTTCCTTTAAATATTTTTAAATCTGTAAGCTTCGATGATCAAATGAAACAGCTCTTAATATTTCTTCGACGACCTTGTCTCCATCATGGTAGACACCGTCTTCGGTAATATTTAAAAAGTCATTTGAAATAATCATCGGCACTTTTTCTTCTAATCGCTTAAAGTCGTGCTCGACTTGTAATAGGTATTCGTCGTTCGCCATTTTAGCGACGTGTTCTTTCGGCACTTCAGCATTGTTAACGAGTACGGTATCAATAAAGTCACTGCCTAAATGCTTGCATAAGACTTCAACATGATTCGCATCGGTAAAGCCTTCTGTCTCGCCCATTTGTGTCATGATGTTTGAAATGTATAACACTTGAGCCGTTGTTTCCGTGATGGCTTTCCCTACTTCTGGAATCATTAAGGACGGTAAGATACTTGTGTATAAAGATCCCGGTCCTAATACGACCATGTCTGCATCCATGATGGAAGAGACCACTTTTTTTCCCGCTTTAGCTGTGATATTTTCTTCGTCCGTTGTTGAAACGGTCACGTAGTCAATGGTTTTATCGGGTCTTGCGATTTTTGACTCGCCTTCGCCTACTGTGCCGTCTTTATAACGCGCATGTAAAATCAACGGTTCTTCAGAAGCTGGGTACACGTGGCCTTTGATATGCATCATTTTAGCCAGTAATTGAATGCCTTGATACATACTGCCGTGCATTTCAGATGTCGCTAAGATAATTAGATTGCCCAGTGAATGGCCGTCTAATGTTTTATCTTCGGATTTAAAACGGTATTGAAAAATTTCTTTTTGTTTTTCTGGGATATCGCTTAGTGCGGTTAACACGTTTCGGATATCTCCTGGAGGTACAGTGTTGAACATTTTCCGAAGCAATCCACTGCTTCCTCCATCATCTGCG
>DATGSY010000015.1:0-4280 GCA_035302125.1 Atopostipes sp. | reverse complement strand
TCTTTATTTGCACCGCGAATGCTAGAACGATTAGGATGGAAAAAAACAATAACATTAGGTGCGTTTCTTGCATTTATTGGGATGTTTGGTATGGGCCTAACCACTAGGGTAGCGATATTCAATGTATTAGGTGCCATACGTGGAGTAGGGGTTGCTTTTGCAGCTATGGTACCAGCCGCTACCATTATTAATAACTGGTTTGAAGAAAAAAATGGGTTGGCTATCAGTATTATGACTTCTTTTAGTGGTGTCGGAAGTATTGTCTTTTCCCCTATTTTCTCAAGACTCATTTTATCCATTGGTTGGCAAAATACATTTTTGGTTCATGGGGCAATTATCTTACTCTTATGTTTACCTGCTATTTTAGTTCCGCATGCGTTTAGACCACAAGAAGAAGGGTTGTTACCATACGGTGCAAAACCAAAAACTAAAAAAGAAATGGACATTGAGAATGAAGGCTTAAAACCAGTCCGTACAGCGGACTTTATAGGAATTACTTTCTTTGCATTTGTTGCAGTGGCCTTTTTGCAAACCTTTGTCATTGGGTTAAATCAGCACTTGCCTGTGTATGGAGAATCTCTTGGTATGGCCAGTCAAATCACTGGTTTTATGCTATCCGCAGTGATGTTTGGAAATATGAGTTTTAAACTCATCACAGGTACGTTAAGCGATAAACTGGGTGAAATTAAAGCGATGTTAATTGTGGTTGCTTTAAATATTTCTTCGCTCGTTTTATTGTCGCTTTGGACAGAACCAACGGGCCTAATCTTTAATTCCTGGTTATTCGGGTCCATTTTTGGCTCTGCAGTATTATACGTTTTACTGGCGAAGCGATTCTTTGGTGGGCGGGTCGGAAGTTATGTTTATTCTTACACTACTTTTGCATCGAATATTTCTGCTGCCTTATCAAATGTACTAATTGGATACATTTATGATTTCACCGGAACTTATCTTTTAATCTTTTGGGGTGCCATTGGTATTCAAATCATTGCAGTATTTTTATTATTCGTTGCTCTTAAATTTGCGCCAGCAGAGCAAAACGCTTAAAGGTATTAACTTAATGATACGAACAACGCTATTAAACTAAGAGGTGAATAAGGATGTCAAAAAACAATAAACAAGCAATTGCACCACCGACCGTTCAGTTTGGAGCTAGAGCTTTTGAACAAAGTAATGAAACGATTCTACGTTGGCTAGGAAGTTCTGGTTTATTCATCAATAGTCGAGGAACCAACATTCTCGTTGATCCTGTGCTCGAAGGCTTTGATTTGCCCCTATTGATTGAAATGCCCATAGATGTTTCTGAAATACCGTCACTGGATGCTGTGCTCATTACGCATGCCGACAACGATCATTTTAGTATTCCTACACTAGAAAAATTAAAAAGTTTAACTCCAGCATTTCATTCTCCACATTACGTTGCTGAAGAATTGTATCAACGTATTGGTGTAGAAGGTCATGGTCATGATATTGGTGATGAATTTCGAGTCAATGATTTAAAGATTCGATTAACCCCGGCTGATCATGCTTGGCAAAATGATACAAAAAAATATGACCGTGTTTTTCAGTTTGAAGATTTCTGTGGATTTTGGATAGATACACCAGACGGGTCATTATGGATTCCAGGAGATTCAAGATTGCTGCCTGAACAATTAGAAATGCCAGAACCTGATGCTATTCTTTTTGATTTTTCGGATAATTCTTGGCATATTGGTTTAGACAATGCAATAAAACTAGCAAACACTTATCCAAATGCCGATTTAATTCTAAGTCATTGGGGGACAGTAGATGCACCAGAAATGGATGCATTTAATGCGGATCCAAAGAACTTATTTGGCCGAGTGGATAATGTAGAACGTATTCAATTATTAGCTGCGGGTGAACCTTATAAGTTAGGGCGATAAACAAAACAGTTAAATAGATATCTTAGATAAA
This sequence comes from Atopostipes sp., assembly GCA_035302125.1. Lineage (GTDB taxonomy): Bacteria > Bacillota > Bacilli > Lactobacillales > Carnobacteriaceae_A > Atopostipes. The sequence goes on along the minus strand of DATGSY010000015.1, from coordinate 2,345 downwards.
TCATAAAAGCAGAGAATTTAGTATTCTTTGCTTTTTTCATTCATTAAAATGAAATTTCTTTAGATGAATCAAAAAATGTCCACCGAATAGCTTTAAACAAGGAAACTGTGATTTTTCTTCCTTACTACAGACTTTAGTTCGTGATTTGTTATATAATAAGAAATGATTACGCAATGAACAGGAGCTTAAAAGAATGATAGAAATCTATAACACCTTATCCAGAGAAAAAGAACCCTTTAAGCCACTTGAAGAGGGAAAAATTAGGATGTATCTCTGTGGTCCCACCGTATACAATTATATTCACATTGGGAATGCCCGTAGTGCGGTTTCTTTTGATACCATTCGCCGCTATTTTGAATATCGCGGTTATGAAGTAAATTATGTATCGAACTTTACAGATGTTGACGATAAAATTCTAAATGCAGCTAAAGAATTAGAAATTGATGCACCGGAAGTCGCTGAACGATTTATTGATGCTTTTTTCGAAGATACTGGCGCTCTTTCTGTAAAAAGAGCCACACACCATCCGCGAGTGATGGAGAATATTCCGGAAATTATCGATTTTGTAGAAGCCCTAATTGAACATGATTATGCTTATGAAGCAGAAGGTGATGTGTACTATCGTACAAAGAAATTTAAAGACTATGGAAAATTAAGTGGAATAACGATTGAAGAACTAAAAGTAGGAGCCAGCGAACGTTTAGGGGAAGAAGATTCAGATAAAAAAGAAGAACCGATTGATTTTGCCCTTTGGAAAAAAGCAAAACCTGGTGAAATAAGTTGGGATTCTCCGTGGGGCCAAGGCCGTCCGGGTTGGCACATTGAATGTTCAGCAATGGCTCGTAAATATTTAGGTGAAACGATTGATATCCATGCTGGAGGACAAGATTTAACTTTCCCGCATCATGAAAACGAAATTGCTCAAACAGAAGCAATCACTGGAAAACCATTCGCCAATTACTGGATGCATAATGGTTTTGTGACAATGGATAATGAAAAAATGAGTAAATCCTTAGGTAACGTAAAATTAGTCAAAGAATTAAGAGAAGTATACGATCCGGATGTGCTGCGTTTCTTTTTATCCACCGCTCACTATCGTCGGCCACTGACTTATACAGAGGCAGCCATTGCAGATGCTAAAGCGAATGTGACACACATCAAGACAGCCATTGGCAATGCTTATTATCGATTAAACACAGCCGTCGATTCACGACCGGATGATGAACAAAGAAAAGCAGAATGGAACACTTATATCAAACGCTTTACGGAAGCAATGGATGATGATTTCCAAAGTCAAAATGGAATGACCGTCGTGTATGAAATGATTCGCGTATTGAATCGGACCATCGAAGAAGAAGTAGTTTCTAAAGCCCTTCTTGAAATGATGTTGAAATCATTGCAAGAAATTTTAGCTATTTTTGGGTTGGAGCATTTAGAAATGGATGAAGACTTGTTGGATGAAGAAATTGAGATTTTGATTCAACAACGTGAAGATGCACGTGCAGCCAAAGATTTTGAACAAGCGGATGAAATCCGTGATTTACTGAAGGAAAAAGGGATTCGATTAGAAGATACCCCTCAAGGAATTCGTTGGAAAAGAGAGCAGAATTAATGGAAACAAAAGAGGCAAAATTATTAAATGGTTTAGCTTTAGCTTACATGGGAGATGCAGTATATGAGTTAGCGATTCGTGAGCACTTATTGGAAGTCGGTCAAACGAGACCAAATCAGTTACACCAATATGCGACGCAATATGTTTCAGCTAAAGCACAAGCTAGAATCATCGATTATTTCTTCGAAGAAGAGATTATGACGGAAGAAGAAGAAAGTTATTTTAAACGTGGACGCAATTCTAAAATTAATACCAAAGCGAAAAATACAGATATTCAGACCTATCTTAAATCGACAGGCTTTGAAGCATTGATCGGCTACTTGTATTTGACGAAACAATCCGAACGTCTAGAAGAAATTGTGGAATTATGCATTCAGTTTATCAATGAACAGGAAGGACGTAACTAATGTCTAAAAAAAGAAACAATCACCAAAATGAGCATTCAACAGATGAAGAATTCGTAATTGGACGCCACCCTGTGAAAGAAGCCCTTATTTCGAACCGTAAAATCAATAAATTATTCGTACAGGATGGACTAGACGGTCGTCCAATTGAAGAGATTATTGGAATCGCCAAAAAAAATAAAGTCGTCATCAGCTATGTGCCGAAAAATAAATTAGATCAGTTGAGCGACAATCAAAATCATCAAGGCGTCGTGCTTTCAACAAGTCCCATTGAGTATGCGACAATTGATGAATTGTTTGAAGTGGCAGAAGAACGCGACGAACGCCCA
>DATGSY010000014.1:0-9567 GCA_035302125.1 Atopostipes sp. | reverse complement strand
GGTAAAGCAATAAAAATATTTATCTCCAATTCGAAATATTTGACTTCGAGATAAGCAGTGATATAATGAAGATAAGTTAAAATTAATAGGAGGAACTAACGAATGAAAATCGGTATTGTTATGGGTAGTATCCGAGACGGTCGCATTGGTGAAGATGTTGCAGAATGGGTGAAAAGTGTTGCTGAAAGTTATACGGATAATGCAACATTTGAAGTTGTGGATTTAAAAGATTTCCCTCTTCCCTTATTCGACGAAGCAGCATCTCCAGCATATACAGATGACTTAGATGCTAGAGAACAACAAAAACCTTGGGCAGATAAAGTTGCAGAATTAGATGGCTACATCTTTGTAACACCAGAATATAACCATGGTCTACCCTCTGCATTGAAAAATGCACTGGATTACGTGTATCATGAATTAACAGATAAAGCAGCAGGAATTGTCAGCTACGGTTCAGCAGGAGGCGTTCGCTCTGCAGAACAATTGCGTACGATTTTATCTGAATTCCAAGTCGCGCACGTTCGGACACAACCAGCACTTTCATTATTCTACGACTGGAACGATGAAGGATTCAACCCAAGCGATGCTCAAAAAGAGGCGGTTGAAACAATGTTATATCAATTGTCTTACTGGGCAAAAGCAATGAATTCAGTGCGTGAAGAAAAAGCACAAGAAAACTAATTCAATAAGCGTTTAAAGCTTAATCATCAAAAGCCAAAAAATGCGATCTCAAAAAGAGGTCGCATTTTTTGTATGTATATCAGGTGTTGTGGTGTTAAATGAATCGTTTTTTTAAGAAAAAGCTATAGTTCAAGCCATTTTCATGCTAAAATTAACGTTCTGATTATTAAATAATTACAAGTTAAACACGACAAAGGAATGAATAAAATGAATGTAATTTGGTTAATCATTAAAGGAATGATTATGGGGATTGGGAACATCATTCCCGGTGTTAGTGGTGGAACGATGGCAGTATCTTTAGGCATTTATGATGATTTGATTTATTCGATTACTCATTTAGTGAAAAAAACAAAGAAAAGTTTAAAGTTTCTTTCTCCTATAGGAATAGGGTTGGCCTTAGGAGTTATCTTCTTTTCTTATATGATTGAGTATTTATTAGAAAATTATGCGTTTATTACATCGTTTGCATTTATTGGTTTAATACTAGGCGGCTTACCCACCTTACATCAAGAATTTCAAACAGCTTTTGAGAAACAAAAAGAAAGTTTTTCATTCAAACATGGGGCAGCGCTTATTTTCTTCTTTTTAATTGTTCTTGGTTTTTCATTTCTACAAGAACCTGCTCAAAGTGGAGGATCTTTAGAAATTACCATAGGTTCGATGGTTATCTTGTTTGTTGTAGGTATTATTACAGCTGCCACTATGATTATTCCAGGAGTCAGTGGTTCACTGGTTTTAATGATTCTTGGTTATTACGCTAGAATCTTGCAGCTGGTCAATTCGTTTATTGCAAGTAGCTTGGCTCTGGATTGGGAAAACATGCTGGACCAATTTATGTTGCTTGTGCCTTTTGGCTTGGGCGTTCTTTTTGGCATTTTTCTAGTCAGTAAACTGGTAGAGTATTTGTTCGTGAAGTTCCCGAGTGTCACCTACAGTGGCATTTTAGGATTAGTTTATGCTTCTCCTTTTGCCATTCTATCTAATATCAATGCATTTGAAGATTTAATGCAATCCAATACACTACCCACTTTACTCATCGGTTTATTTTTATTGGCGATTAGTTTCATTTTGATCTATCAGCTGAGCAAAGTCGAAGAAGAAGTGAGTGATTATTAACTTTTCTGATTCTGAGAAGAATCTAGGATGAATCGCTTTAGATAAAATGGAATAAATCAAACAACTATTTTAAGCATTTATCTGGCCTAGAAACTTTGGTTTCTAGGTCTTTTTAATTGGTCTGAAGGAAGAATTATTAAGAATTTTGAGTAGGTTTGAGCATTAAAAATTTTCATACGTTAGAAAAAGCAAACGATGATTATTAGTGAAGAAAGGGTAAGTTTTATTCAAGGAAATCCTGAAAACCAATGAATTATATGCATGGAAATTTTAAGAAAAAGCCATAAAAAGCAGAATTTTACAAAAAAATCATATTTTTTTCAAAAATTGTCTGCCTACGACCAACATGTACTTAGAAATCGCATAATGACAATATTTAAAAGAAAAATAATTTTTTATTGAAGGCACGTTTCTTTGCAAAAGAACGTGTATCTACGCGGGTAAAAACCGGTTTCAATTTAAAATGAGCTTATTTTTTGTTATGGTAGTAGTATTAGAGCATCATGATGAAATCATTAAATTATTTTTCTTATTCTAATTTTGTTTTAACTTTATAAGTGAGGAGTTGAATATTTTTACTATTTCTAAGAACTGTAAAGACCGTAAAACAAAGTTAGAAAAAATATTGATGGAGGTAATGAAAATTAAAAAGACGATTTTACATAAAATATTTGGTTTATTCGGAGTAGTTCTGCTCGCTTTTTCAGCGTTTGGTTTTACAACAAGCGTGCAGGCGAATGATGATACAGAAGATTCTGAAGAGAGCGAAACATATGTCATTGGGATGGACCAGGCGATGGCGCCATTTACTTTTTATGATGACAATGGGGAACCTGCTGGGTTAGAGATTGAAATTTTTGAGTTAATTGCCGAAGAGCAAGGGCTCGACTATCGATTCCAAAACTTTTCCTTCAGTGCAGGTATTCAAGCATTAGAAACAGGGCAAATTGACGGTTTATTAGCAGGAGTTGCGGTAACCCCTGCGCGTGAAGAAGTCTTTAACTTCTCGGATAACATTCTAGAAGTTGGAAATACGTTTGCTGTACATGAAGACAGTGAGTACGAAACAATCGATGATCTTCGCGGTGAAACGATATCCGTAAAAACCGGTTCGACAGGTTTAGAAATTGTTCAAGACATGCAAGATGAATATGACTTTGAGATTTTAACATTTGATCAATCAGTCAATATGCACGAGGCTGTGATGAACGGAGATGCAGCGGCTTCGGTAGAGAGTTCTGCTGTGCAGGCTTTTGCGATTAGTACAGGACAGGTCGCTTTCAGACAAGTTGGAGATGTCATTAACCCAGTTAACCAATCTTTAGCGACGAATCATCCTGAAGACGGTGAATTATTGACCAAGTTTAATGCGGGGTTAAGACAAATTAAAGAAGATGGAAGATACGACGAAATTCTTGATCGTTACTTCGGAGAAACGGCGGATGCGGAATCAACTGGAGTTGCTACAACTTCAGAGGCAGTCTTCAGTAATTTAATCGACGGACTTTGGACAACCATTTGGGTCGCATTTGTATCGATCATCATTGCCACGGTTTTAGGATTAATTTTTGCGCTCATGCGTATCAGTAATAGCAAGATTCTGAAATTCATCGCAGATATTTATATTTATGCTATGCGTGGAATTCCGATGCTTGTGTTCTCTTTCTTTGTGTTCTTCGGTGTTTCTGACATGCTAGGAACAAACTTTGTGCCAGTTGCTGCAGGTATTGCTGCGCTCAGTATTAACACAGGTGCGTATATTGCCGAGATTCTTCGTGGAGGAATTCAAGGAGTACCAAGAGGACAATCAGAAGCCGCTCGTAGTTTAGGTATGCCTTATCGAATGACGATGAGAAAAATCGTTCTGCCGCAAGCCCTTAGAACTTCAACACCTGCTTTAGTTAACCAATTTATTTCGACATTGAAAAATACATCTATCCTATCCGTTATTGGAGTGGTCGAGTTAACCATGTCGGGTCAGATTATAATTTCAAGAACGTATCAATCTGGAGCAATTTGGTTAATTGTAGGTCTAATCTACATCGTCTTGATTACGATCTTGACCTTAATTTCGGAACGTATTGAAAGAAATATGGATGTATACCGAGTATAACGAATCATTAAGGAAGGAATGAGCGTATGTCTAAAATAATTGAAATCAGAGATCTTCATAAAAGCTTCGGAGATAACGAAGTTTTGCGAGGAATCGATTTAGATGTGGAAGAAGGAGAAGTTGTCGTTGTTATCGGAGCTTCTGGTTCTGGGAAATCAACCTTTCTTCGCTGCTTAAATCGGTTAGAAGAAATTGATGGTGGAAGTGTCGTGGTTGCTGGAAATAATTTATCCGACAAAGACATCAATATTGATTCAGCGAGAGAAAATATTGGGATGGTTTTCCAACAATTCAATTTATTCCCACACTATACCGTAGAAGAAAATATAACGATTGCTCCAATAGAAGTGCTGGGGCAGTCCGAACAAGAAGCAAAAGAAAAAGCTGTTGAATTATTGAAAATGGTCGGTTTAGAAGAAAAACTGCAAGCTTATCCTGATTCCTTATCCGGTGGACAACAACAACGAGTGGCGATCGCCCGTGCATTAGCGATGGATCCGAACGTCATGATGTTTGACGAGCCGACGAGTGCCCTTGACCCGGAAATGATTGGGGAAGTTTTAGATGTGATGAAAAACCTTGCAAGGTCTGGGATGACAATGGTTGTTGTGACGCACGAGATGGGCTTTGCGAGAGAAGTGGGCGATCGCGTGATTTTCATGGAGGATGGCGTCATCGTTGAAGAGGGACCACCTGAGCAGTTATTTGAAAACCCTGAAAACGAACGAACAAGAGAGTTTTTAGACAAAGTTCTTTAATAGGGTTTCTATACTTAAACGTTTGAATGGAAGTTGAGGATGGCTTAAGTGTGCTTCATCAACTTCGTAAATAACAAAACAAATGCTTATGCCTTTTCCAATTTGGAGAAGGCATAGGCTTTTTCGTGCTTTTAAAGGATTTAGAGAGAGAGAAACAAGGTTTACTCGTGCGTAATCTGATTTGGCACGAGTAAAAGCATTTTGCACTTTCGTAATCCGATTTGAAAAGAGCAAACAAAAAATGGCTACAGTCGCTAAACTGTAGCCATTTTAAAATCGATTGAATGGATTATCCTCACATAAAGTCATTTGATGGAGGACTATGGGTTAGAACTTGTATTCGTAGCCGTCTTTCACTTGTTGCATAATGTTATCAGCTTGTTGAATGGCTGTGTATACATCTTCAGGCGTTAATTGCTGCGTCATATTCGTCGCAGTTTCGTCATCGGCCGTAGCCGCTTCTGCTACTTTCATCATTTCTTCTTCATTCCACTCATCGACGCCTAAATCTTCTAACGTAAGCGGCAACTTGATTTCTTTCAAGAAATTCGCCAAGTCATAAACTTCTTCATCTGGCGCACTTTCAAGCAATAAGGTGGCGATTAATGAGAAGGCCACAATTTCTCCGTGCTGTCCTTCAATCGATGTGTGTTGAGTGAGTCCGTTGTGGATTGCATGAGCCGCTGTTATTCCAACCGCTTCTGCTCCAACGGCACTCATCCAGATATTGGCTTCTACTACATTACTGACGGCAGCCGTTGCTTGGTCATTTTCCACCGCATTTAAGGCTTGAACCCCATATTTACGAATCGTTTCATAGGTTGATTTCGCAATTTGGTATCCTGTATAAGAAGCTGTGTTGCCCGTTAAGTTTTCACCATCTGTCTGGAAGCTTTTACGTCCTTCAATCCAAGTGGAGATTGCATCCGCCATACCTGCTGAAAAGCTTTCTGCCGGTGCTTGAGCTAAAATCTCCAAGTCTGCAATGACAATATCTGGATTGTAAGGGAAGAAGAGGTATTTATCCATTTCTCCTTCTTCCGTATATTGAACAGATAAAGAAGTTGCGGGTGCATCACTTGCGGCTAAAGTTGGTACGACAACGACAGATTGACCTGCCTCGTTGGCAACTGCTTTCGCGTTATCCATCGTCTTTCCACCACCGATTCCAATCACGTAATCGGTTTCCACTTCTTTCACTTTCTCGGCATGTTTCTCAATTTCAGAAGGGGCATTCTCACCGCCAAATTCCACAATTTCGCTTTGTTCATATGCACTCCCTAATTCATCCGTTGCACGTTCATAGATGAATGGGTCGGCAATGATATAAGGTTTTTCACCTAACGTTTCTGTATACTCCGGTAAATCTTTAAAAATACCTTTTGCAACATAAAACTTCATTGGCGCTGTTACTGATCTTACTTTTGTCATATCCGTTTATCTCCTTCTTTCTATAGTGAATTTGCCTTTCAACTGTTCCTCTACAACGTCATGTCATCTCTTTACAAAAAGAGACCTTCTAAGTACGTCCTATAAAGAATAGGAAAGCGTTGTCGACTCACAAGGCCTCAAATTTATTGAAAATATTGTGAAGAAAATATTACTTAACCATGTTTTTCGGTTTCTTCTTCGGTACCCGTTTCATCAAAGAAGACTTGATTTTCAATCGGTTCGCCTAAAAGGGCTAGGCGTGCTAAGTTCAAAGCAGCTAAAACAGAGTTCTTCCGATTTCTCTCTCGTTTATAACCAAAATGATATCGCTTGGCAAAGGCTTCTTTTCCTTCTTGAGCGACGCCAATCCAAACCGTTCCTGGAATTTCTCCATTTAAAGAAGAGGGTCCGGCCACGCCCGTTAATGAAATGCCTAAATCGGCTTCAAACATCTTCATTGAGTTTTCCGCCATTTCAATGGCACATTGAGCACTCACCACTCCGTGTTCATTCAGCGTTTCTTCAGACACTTTTAAGGCGTTGTGTTTGATGTTTTCACTGTAGGTCACAATACCGCCTTCAAAAATATCCCCAGATTCCGGCTCTCCTGAAATGACTTCCAAGAATGCACCGCCGGTTAAACTTTCTGCAGCCGTAATGGTTTTATTCTGTTCTTGTAAAAGTTGCTTGACGACATGAGATAAGCGTTCTTCATCTTCGCCATAAATGTGTTCGCCGACGCAATCTTGGACTTTTTTTGAAGCTTCTTCCAACATCTCTTCTGCTTCATCTTCAGAATCCGCTCTGGCGGTAATTTGAACTTCTGCTTCATCTTCCTCGTAATAGACCCCGACAAATGGATTTCCATCATAAGTGATCACATCACTTAACTGCTCAGTCACTTGAGATTCTGTAAGCCCGTATAGCGAGAACTTTTTCGTTTTAATCACTGGGTCATTTAAGACTTTTTCAATAATCAATGGCCGGGTGTTCTCGATGAACATGGGTTTCAATTCATCAAATGGCCCAGGTAAAACGATGTACGTATACTTTTCTTTTTTGAAAAAGAAGCCGGCTGCCAATCCAGTGACATTTCGAAGCGGCGTCGCCCCCATTAAAATCATCGCTTGCAGCTGGTTATATTTTGGCATCGTAAAATCTGAATTCTGGTGATAAGTGATGATCCGGTCTTCGGTATCATTATCTAAAACCAATGGCACATCTAAATACTCAGAAATAGCAGTTTTGGTGATATCATCTTTATCGGGTCCCAATCCACCGGAAACAATAATTAATTGAGAACGTTCTTCCGCAATTTCAAGAGCATTCTTTAATTCCTGGGCATCGGTTCTTAACATGCCACTATGTTTTACGGGAATACCCATGGCGGTGAGTTCTCGTGTTAAAAATGCAGTATTTTCATCAATCGCTTGTCCTCTTAATAAATGAGAACTTACGGTAATTATTTCAGCATCCATTCATGATACCTCCAATAAATAAATTCTTGTAGTCTCCCTTTAACTCTAGCATAAGATTTTATATGAATGCATGAATAAGCACTCGTATAAGGGGGTTAGAAGAAGCTTTTTGAAAATCATGTTATACTAAATAAGAGAAAAAAGGATAAAGGAGACATTACATTGCTGATTAAATTACTAGAACCATTAAATGTGCCAGAAAGTTTGATTGAAGAATTAGCTGAGCCCATAAAAGAAGCGGGTCATGAATTTGTCTACTATGACGAGAAGACAACCGATGTAGAAGAATTGGCCGAGCGCAGTGCGGATGCGGATATTGTGATGATCGCAAACAACCCGTATCCAAAAGAAGCCTTTGAAGATGCTGAAAACTTGGAGTTCATCAATGTGGCATTCACAGGAGTGGACCATGTCGACCAAAAAGCAGCTAAAGAACAAGGCATTAAGATCGCAAATGCCGCCGGTTACTCAGATACTTCTGTGGCTGAATTGGTCATTGGATTGACTCTAGACGTTTATCGTAAAATTAGTTTGGGGAACGAAACGATTCGCGAAGACGACCAAGTAGAAATCGTCCAAGGAAATGAAATCAAAGGAAAAACCGTTGGAATCATCGGAACTGGAAATATCGGTTTAGAAACCGCAAAACTGTTTAAAGGCTTTGGTGCGAATTTAATCGGTTATAACCGTTCGGAAAAAGAAGAAGCAAAAGAGTTAGGCTTAGCGTATGTTTCATTGGATGAACTGCTCAAACAAAGTGATATTGTAAGTGTCCACTTACCGTTAAATGACGAAACCAAGAACACGCTATCCAGAGAAAAACTCAGCTTGATGAAACCAGAAGCCATTATAATTAATGCAGCGCGAGGACCAATTATCGATAACGATGCATTGGCTGAATTGTTAAATGACGGGAAGATTGCTGGGGCAGGGATTGACGTTTTTGATATGGAGCCGCCAATTCCAGAAGATTATCCTTTGTTGTCTGCAAAAAATGCAGTACTTACTCCACACGTGGCTTTCCTAACCGATGAATCGATGGTGAACCGTGCGCATATCGCCTTTGAGAATATAGAGAAATACCTGGAAGGTAATCCGCAGAACTTAGTTGAATAAGTTTAAAAGTAAATAACGATAAAATGACTAGAGAATACAGCTCATCGCTGTATTCTCTTTTTTAAACTCTTTAAGGTTCTTTCAATAGCCTTGAAATGACTTGTTCATGGACAGTAGAACGATCGATCATCCATGAACAGCTTCACTCGAGTTAGTAGAACAGCTTTTTTGGTTGAACTCTACTATTGTCGGTATAATTTAACGTATTCCGACGGTACAAGTTTCTGGCATCGGGCAACTGCCACGTTTCCCGACAGTAGAAGTTATTGCGGTTAATCAACCACTTTTGATATATCCTCTATTTCTTCTTTTGAAGTGACTTGCTTAGCTGCTAAGTAAACACATAAAAGGACACCCATTGCTTGGAAGAGTGCAAGGAAAACGTAAGTCTGTCTGGCATTCATTACTAAACTGCTTAAGAAAGTCATGGCAAATGTCCCAATGCCCATGGCGAACGAAGTATTAAAGGAAATCGCTGTCGCGCGAATATGTGTAGGAATTTCTTTCTCGATCAAGTGCATGATTGCTGTAAAAGCAGATCCATAACCAATGCCGTGTGTAGCCGTCACGATTAAAATTGCCACTTGATTTGGAAAGAAGAAATAAGTTAAGAAACGAATCGCATTTAAAAATCCTGCTAAAGCAAGAATGCGATACACCCCGAATTTATTGATCAACTTATTCGAATAGAACATCATAGGAATTTCCGTTCCCGCAGAGATTAGAACAGTCGTCCCTAAAAACTCAAGAGGTAAACCGGCATGCTGAGTAATATAAAGTCCGAAAATGGTACCGGTCACGTTTAATGAAGCTAAAATAAAAAACGAACACAACATAATAATGATAAAAGCTTTATTTTTAAATAATTGGGAGT
>DATGSY010000013.1:0-2660 GCA_035302125.1 Atopostipes sp. | reverse complement strand
GGAGTTTATTTGGTCTTACTATTTATTCACAGGAGCTGCCAAACTTCAAAGAAACATGCGTGACACCTTGATGACCCACTTTTTGAAGATGCGTGCTATCTTTTTTGAAAAATTCCGAGTGGGGGATTTGATGGCTCGATCGACTCAAAATGTACGGGCGATTGCTGAAACGGCTGGTTATGGAATGATGGTTCTAATGAATGCCACAATTTACTTGACGACCATCGTTTTGATGATGGGTTTTACAGTCTCATGGCGACTCACTTTCTTTAGTTTATTGCCTTTGATATTCCTCGCATATGCCTTTGATAAGCTAGGAAAAGAAGTAGAAGAACGATTTAACATTGCCCAAGAATCCTTTTCTTCGTTAAATAATGATGTCTTGGAAGTGGTGGATGGTATTCGAGTCATACGTGCGTATGTAAAAGAAGAAGAATACGTCAATAAATTCCGTAACCAAACGGAGAGTATGCTCATGAAAAACAATCGAGTAGCTGAAATCAATGCGACCTTTATGCCGATCATTAAAATCATTACCGGTGTCTGTACGGTGATTGCTTTTGGTTATGGCTCGTTTTTAGTTTATGGAGGGTCTTTAACTGTTGGAAGTATTGTTGCCTTTCAAATGTATCTTGGAATGATTGTTTGGCCCATTATATCAATTGGAGAGCTAACGAATGTGCTCAGACAAGGAAGCTCAGCTATGACACGAGTAGAGGAGCTATTGGATAACTCTGACGAGATGGAAGAGGATGGAGTTAAAACGATTGAAAAGGCCAATGATATCTTCATGCGTGGTTTAAATTTTAAATACCCTTCGAGTACGGCTATGAATTTATCAAAAATTGACCTTTCTATTCCAAAAGGAAAACTATTAGGAATTGTTGGGAAGACAGGAGCGGGCAAAACGACTTTGCTACGACAATTTTTAAGACAATATCCACTAGGAGACGGTGAGTTTCGTTACGGTGAAGAAGAGATACTAAGTTATCAAAGCCGTCAAGTGCAACGTTTAATTGGCTATGTTCCCCAAGATCATATTCTTTTTTCAAGAAGTGTGCGTGAGAACATTACGTTTGGTAAAGGACAAGCAACGGAAGAAGAAATTTTAAATAGTATCCGTATTGCTGCTTTAGAAGATGATTTATTAAATATGGAGGATGGATTGGATACATTGATTGGTGAAAAAGGAGTGGCGATTTCTGGAGGTCAAAAGCAACGAATCTCATTAGCTCGGGCATTAATCAAAGATCCAGAAATTCTTATTTTAGATGATGCTCTATCAGCAGTGGATGCAAAGACAGAACAAAGAATTATCGAAAATATTCAAGACGTCCGTATGAATAAAACAACGATCATCTCAACGCATCGATTATCTGCCATCAAAGCAGCGGATGAAATTATTGTCTTAGAAGAGGGACGAATTAAAGAGCGAGGAACACATGAAGAATTATTGAAATTGGAAGGCTGGTACTATGAACAGTTTCTTCGCCAACAATTGAAAGAAGGTGGCGATGAATGACAACTGTAAAACGTTTAATTTCTTACTTGAAATATTATAAGCTAAGTTTTTTATTCGGATTCATATTTTTATTTATAGCTGTAGCCGCGGACTTATCTGCTCCTTTAGTGGCCCAACAAGTCATTGATGAGGTAATCACACCAGCCGCAGACGAAGGGATAATGTTTTCGCACATCCTAATGCGATTATTATTTATCTATACGGGATTAATGGTATTAACATCTATATTGAGATATTCGAGTTATCTTATTTTGACTCGAGCAGCAAATAGCATTGTAAAAATAATTCGTGACCAAGCTTACCAACACTTACAGACATTACCCATCAAATATTTTGATAATCTGCCTGCTGGAAAAGTTGTGTCACGAATAACCAATGATTCTGAAGTCTTAAGGCAACAATTCTACGTTGCGACAATAAGTAATGTTTTACTTTATTTAGCCTATGTCATTGGCACTTATATAGCGATTGCTCGGTTGCATCGAGGATTGGGAATAGCTTTACTCATCTTATTGCCGCTAATGTATTTATGGCATAAGTTTTACAGTAAGCGAGCGGGGAAGCTGAGTCGTAAAGAGCGTGAACTTAATAGTGAAATCAATGCGAAAATTAATGAATCTGTTCAAGGTATGTCGATTATTCAAGCTTTCCAACAAGAGGAACAAATAAAAGCTGAGTTTGATGAAGTGAATTACGAATGGTTTGAAACAGAACGAAAATATGTTTTATTAGATTCGGCCTTTCAATTTACATTGGGTGCTCTATTAAGACATGTGGCTCTTTTATTGACAATGGTATATTTTGCGACGCAATATTTGAATGGGTTTCTTGGAATTTCAATTGGTACACTGTTTGTTTTTGGGGATTATATTACGCGTCTATTTAACCCTATTCAAGGAATCATTCAACAGATGGCTTTTGTACAACAAGCTATTGCTGCCGGCGAGCGAGTTTTTGAGTTGATGGATACCCCTGGTGAAATGGAAACAGAACATCATTTAAAAATGGAAGCTGGAGAAGTCGTTTTTAATCATGTCTATTTTGGCTATAAAGAAAATCAAGAAGTTTTAAAGGATATCCATTTTACTGCGAGCTCAGGAGAGACGGTGGCTTTGGTTGGACACACGGGTTCAGGAAA
>DATGSY010000012.1:0-2917 GCA_035302125.1 Atopostipes sp. | reverse complement strand
ACACAAGGCGACTTAGGTGGCGGTATGATATGGCTTGGAAATCGTCTCGGTCTACAAGGTGGCGGGTTCGTTGTCCTTAGTTTTCTAGCAAGTGCTTTAGTTACTACAGGTACTGGTGCCCCACTCATGGGATTACTAACTACACTGCCTTTATTTTATCCAGCGGGTATTGCTTTAGGTGCAGATCATGTCATCTTAGCCGGAGCCATTTTAAGCGGATGCTTTTTTGGAGACCACATCTCGCCAAGTTCACAAGTGACAATTGTTTCGTCTGGTACTCAAGAAAATAGTGAATCAGGAAGAAAAGCAGAACCAACTACTGTAATTAAGAACCGTATGATTTATTCCGTAGGGGCTGCCATCATCTCCGCCATTGCTTTTTACTTTTTAGGAAGCAGCGGAGAAGGAATTGGCGATGAATCAATTATTCAAGAGATGAGCAATGGTACGGGTCTTTTGATGTTGATCGCCTTAGGAATCGTCTTGTTCGTGGCTTTTAAAACCAAGAATGTTGTCTTTGCTCTGGTTTTGGGGATTGTGTCCGCGGCCATAATTGGACTTGTTTCGGGTCTGTATTCGTTTCAAGACTTCTTGTACTACGAAGCAGAGACTGGTGAAATGGCCGGGTTAATTCCTGATGGAATATTTAATTTGGCAGCTTTTCTAATTTCATTAATTTTCTTATATATGATGATTGAATTAATGAAAATGAGCGGAGCGATTTCCGTTGTAAGTAATTGGTTATCTAAGTTTTCTTTTTTTACAAAAACCTATGGGCGTAGAATTAGTCATTACTCTTGTAGTTTTATTGGTGACTATCATGCTTTCTGGAATGGTT
Source organism: Atopostipes sp. (assembly GCA_035302125.1). Taxonomy (GTDB): domain Bacteria; phylum Bacillota; class Bacilli; order Lactobacillales; family Carnobacteriaceae_A; genus Atopostipes. The sequence continues at coordinate 2,079 of DATGSY010000012.1, read as the reverse complement.
CTGCCTTCCATTCTAATCATCAGCTCACTAATGGACGATTTAGGCGAAAAAGCTAATCTTTCTCCTGAGCGTCGAACGAACATTATGATATTGGCTAGTTCATCGATTGGAGCGATCATTCCAATCAGTAGTGTTTTTGTCAATGGGATGGTAGGGAATATTTCCACTTTACAAAACCAATATTCTTTTATCCAACAAATTAATCCTTTTTCAGCCTTCTTCAGTAGTTTTTACAATTGGTTGATGCTTGCTGTTTTACTCATTTGGATTTTCACTGGACTAAACCGTGATCCTAGCGAAGACAAATAAACATTTTAACAGCCATTTGACAGTATAAAAACGTTATGCTATTATAAACGAGTTGCAAAAACTTTGGAGAATTGTCCGAGTGGCTGAAGGAGCACGATTGGAAATCGTGTAGACGGCTACCGCCGTTTCGGGGGTTCAAATCCCCCATTCTCCGTCATACAAAAATACTCCGTAACGCTTCCAACCCTGCGTTACGGAGTATTTTTATTTAAGTTCCATCATTCATACTACAGGAACAATCACAGTTATGTGTTTATGTAAAACCTCAATGTCGAGTGGAAATTCAGGTCCCTTTTCGCCGTCAACGGCTGTACCCATTTTCTCAGATGTAATAATCGATGCTTTTTTAAATGATGTGACTAAAGAGTATTCATCTTCTGATTTTTCTACATTATCTCCTGATAAGATATGTCTAGCTATTGAACTCGCTTCATTGAAAAAATTGGATTGTTTCAAAATATAGAGATATAATTTTCCATCATCATAACTCGCCTCTTTAAAAAAAGTCTGGATGCCAAATATACTATTAGACAAACCAATCACCATTAAAAAGACATTATCTAACTGGTAAACTTCGTTGTCTGTTTGGATTTTTATGTCAAACGCTTCAAAATCATTGATGGCACTCATCCCTTCAAGGATGTATGCCACAGACCCCATTCTTTCTTTTAAAACATTATCTGTCTGCCAAGCAACTTCAGGGATTGAACCAGCAGAAACCGTGCTTATAAAATACTGATCATTTATCCATCCGACATCCACCTCTTTTTCTTGAAGCTGATCTTTCTCGATAGCTTCCAACAAGAGATCGGGATCAACTTCCATTCCCAAAGCACGTACAATATTATTGGTGGTCCCTAAAGGTAATGGGAGGAGCTGAGGCCGCTTTTCTAGCCTTGAAAGGCCATCTACCACTTCTGAAACCGTTCCGTCCCCACCAAGAGCGACCACTATTTCTAAACCTTGATTCATCCCTTTACGAAAGAAATTTTCGAAATCATCCTCCCCTGTTGTTTCATAAATAGAGGTTGTTTTATTTTTTCTACGGAAGATTTCTTGCAAAGAATTTCCCACAGTAACACCTGTTTTGCTTCCCGAACTAGGATTAACGATGATTAAAATTTGAGTCATGATATAAGCCTTTCTAATAAGAGTGTCATAAATAGAAACTTTATTGAATGAATTAAGAATAAGAATCTAACTTTTGGCAATTTCTACAGATTCCCGTCACTTTAAACTGATGATTATCTACTTTAAACTGAGTGGTCTCTTCAACTATTTTTTTCGCTTCTTTTAATCCCGGATAATTAAAATCAACGACTTTTCCACATCGGTTACAAATCGCATGATAATGTTGGGTATCTGTTAAATCATATCGGCTAGATCCATCACCAAAGGGTAATTCTTTCACGATGCCAGCTTCTGTAAAAAAATTTAAATTATTGTATACTGTAGCGACACTCATATTTGGAAATTGGCCTTTTAAATCTTCATAAACTTCATTCGCCGTTGGATGCTTCCCTTCAGCGGCCAAATATTCTAATATAGCGTATCTTTGTGAAGTCATACGAATATTGTTTTTTCTTAAAACATCTATATATTTTTTGATTTCTGGTTCCATATTGTTCATCCTTGTAATATATAGTTAAAGATCTTTTAAGTTCATGGGAGAGATCTTTTAAACCCGAATATTAATAGTTTTACTTGGTTATTGTGAAATATTCCTGAATAATTAGTCTAGGAAGGGACTACGGGAAAACACTATTCCTC
>DATGSY010000011.1:0-2866 GCA_035302125.1 Atopostipes sp. | reverse complement strand
GTCAGCAATCAAGAACTTGTTCACCACTTAGACCAATCGCTTCGCGCAAATTATATTATGCTTCGAGATATTGATTATGTGGTGGATGAGGGTGAAGTGAAAATTGTCGACCAGTTTACAGGTCGTATTATGGAAGGACGTCGTTATTCAGACGGTCTTCACCAAGCCATTGAAGCGAAAGAAAATGTGGAAATTCAAAAAGAAACCAAAACAATGGCGACCATTACTTTCCAAAACTTCTTCCGTATGTATGATAAATTAGCCGGTATGACAGGTACGGCGAAAACAGAAGAAGAAGAATTTACAGAAATTTATAATATGAATGTTATTGCGATTCCGACAAACCGTCCATTGATTCGTGATGACCGGGATGATGTGATTTATCCAACATTAGACAGTAAATTCCAAGCGGTCACTCGCGATATCAAAGAACGACATGAAAAAGGACAACCCATCTTGGTTGGTACGGTCGCAGTAGAGACTTCTGAGATTTTAAGCCGATACTTACAACAAGAAGGCATCCCGCATGAAATTTTAAATGCGAAAAATCACTTCCGTGAAGCAGAAATTATCATGAATGCCGGACAACCAGGATCAGTCACGATTGCGACAAACATGGCCGGTCGTGGTACCGACATTAAATTAGGGCCTGGTGTAAAAGAGCTTGGTGGATTAGCTGTTATTGGTACGGAACGTCATGAATCTCGTCGTATTGATAACCAGCTTCGTGGACGTTCAGGTCGACAAGGAGACCCAGGTGTTTCTCAATTCTATCTTTCTTTAGAAGATGATTTGATGAAACGTGCGGGATCCGAAGCGATTCAAAACTTACTCGAACGCTTGAAAATTGAAGGCGACGATGCAGTCATTCAAAGCCGTATGATCACCCGTCAAATTGAATCGGCACAAGAGCGTATTGAAGGAAACAACTATGATACGCGTCGTAACGTCTTACGTTATGATGACGTGATGCGCGAACAACGTGAAGTCATTTACGCGCAGCGTAAAGAAGTGATTTTACAAGATGAATCGTTAAATTATGTGACTGTACCAATGATTCAACGAACAATTGATCGTTATGTGGATATGCACACACAAGAAGAAGATTCTGCCAACTGGAACTTAACTTATCTTGCAGAGTTTGCCCAAACGGTCCTTCTTCGCAATGAAGAACTGGAAGTCAAAGACTTAGAAGGTAAAACTGCAAAAGAAATTCGTGAATATCTCCACAACCTTGCAAAAGAAAGTTATATGGCACAAAAAGAACAAATTGAAAATGATGAGATGTTCTTAGAATTTGAAAAGGTGGTTGTGTTAAGAGTCGTCGACCAACAATGGACAGACCACATTGATGAAATGGACCAGTTGCGTCAAGGAATTGGTTTACGCTCCTACGGGCAATCAGACCCATTAATCGAGTACCAACAAGAAGGGTACCGACTGTTTGAAGAGATGGTGGCAGATATTGAGTATGAAGTGACTCGTCTCCTCTTGAAATCTCAAATTCGTCAAAACCTCGAGCGTGAACAAGCACAGCCAACGACAGAACCAAAAAAAGTGACAAGAAATAGAAATAAAAAACAATCGAAATAACAAGAGTTTGCTTTACATTTGAACCCCTACTTTTAAATAAAGAGGGGTTCTTTTATCTAAGGAGGAAGATTTTATGGAAATTAGTGAAATTCGCAAAGAACTCAATCGCTTAAGTAATAAAATAGATGCCTTTAGGGGGTCTCTTTGACTTAGAAAAAATGAGTGTTGATATTCAAGAATATGATGAACAAATGGCTGCACCTGGATTTTGGGATGACCAAGAAGCCGCGCAAAAAGTAATCAGTGAGTCGAATGACTTAAAAAATAAATATGATTCCTTTATGAAACTAAGTGATGCAGTCGAAGAATATCAACTGATGCTTGAAATGGTTGAAGAAACAAATGATGATGATTTAAAAACAGAATTAACCGAAGGCCTTCAAACACTCCATGAGGCAACGGAAGACTTTGAATTGGTCATTTTATTAAATGAACCTTATGACCGAAATAATGCGATATTGGAATTGCACCCGGGAGCTGGGGGTACAGAATCACAAGACTTCGGTGAAATGCTGTATCGGATGTATACTCGATGGATCGAACAAAAAGGATTCAGTTATGAAGTGATCAACTTCCAAAGTGGAGATGAAGCTGGAATTAAGAGTGTAACTCTGTTAGTGAAAGGCGAGTATGCGTACGGTTTGTTGAAAGCAGAACAAGGTGTACACCGTCTCGTGCGTATTTCTCCATTTGACTCCAGTGGGCGACGCCACACGTCTTTTGTCTCTTGTGAAGTGACGCCAGAAATTTCTGATGACATTGAAATAGATATTCAACCAGATGAAATTCGGGTCGATGTTTTCCGTTCGAGCGGTGCTGGTGGACAGCACGTTAACGTAACTGAATCAGCCGTTCGTATTACGCATATAGAAACTGGAATTGTCGCTCAAAGTCAAGCGGGTCGTTCGCAACTGGCCAACCGAGAAACAGCGATGCAGCATTTGAAATCTAAACTCTTTCAAAAAGAACAAGAAGAAAAAGCAGCAGAACTGGCAGCCATTCGAGGCGAACAAAAAGAAATCGGTTGGGGTTCTCAAATTCGATCTTACGTTTTCCATCCTTACTCCATGGTGAAAGATCATCGAACAGATGAAGAAACAGGAAATACGGATGCAGTAATGGACGGAGATTTAGATCCATTTATTGAAGCTTATCTGAGATCAACCATAAACAATACGCCAAGCGACTAAAGCGTAAAAGTTGAATATTAAATAAAAGCAGGGACAATAAATCCCTGCTTTTTTGCATGGAAAATACAAGAAATAAGTTTGAT
>DATGSY010000010.1:0-2655 GCA_035302125.1 Atopostipes sp. | reverse complement strand
AAGAAAGAAGTCGTACTTGAGATGCTAAAAGAAGGGGCCTCAATTGAATTTATCGCGAAAGTAACCAAACTAAATCATTTGGAGATTGAGCGATTAAAAAAGAGTGTTGTTGAATAGGGCGGTGCAATTGATAATAGTTGAATGTTGAAGCATGATCATATGAAAAATATCATTTCTAAGTGATGATGGAGTACTCATTTAGAAATGATGCTTTTTCATGTTAGGGGATAAATATTCTTGACTGGAAGTGTTGATAACAAACGTTAGTATGGGATTTTTTCTGAATGGGATGAAGGAGCTTGAAGACGTCAACGTCCGTTTTCAAGCGAAAATCTGGAAAGACTCTTAATTAATTTCAAGGGTGTTCGGTATGGATAAAATATCTTAAACAAGATCTGACTTTACAACGACCAACGGCTTAGCGGGCTGTTGGTCTATCTATAAAAGGTGTATCTAATCATCATGAAATAATCCCGTTAAAGAGCATAAAAAGTGAAGTTGCAATGATTTAAAATTATATTTTTTGTGTATAAGTTCCCGACATAGATCTATCTCCTGTCTCATTCCTCCTAGGATATTTTTAAGTTGCTATTATTTTTAAATTCTGTTGTCGTCTTTCCAGTAATTTTCTTGAAAAGATTACAAAAATAATGAGAGTCATTGTACCCGACTTTATTGGCGATTTCATAAGTTTTGTAATTTGTTGTAGTGAGTAGCTCTTTGGCTCGATTCATCCGTATTTCAGTTAAATATTCAACTAACGTGCTTCCCGTTTGTTGACTAAAAAGATGACTTAAATAGGAAGGACTGATATGAATTTTATGAGCGATCGTTTGCAATGATAAGTTCGAATTCCCGTAATTGCTCTCGATATAATCCTTTGCCTTTCGAACGATGGAACTAGAATTACTAACTTGTTCGCGATAATCAATGGCAAGGTTGAGTGTTTCTTTCATGTAATCAAGGATTTCTGAGTATTCTCTGATCCAATTTACCTTATTCTCCAATTGGTAAATATCGTTTAAAACAGTAGCCGACTCCTCTTGTTCTTTGATATAATGGGAAACCGTTACTGTGAAATCCATCAAAAAGTAATGGATAATAAATGGCGTGCGAAATGTTGACGATTTTAAATAGGCCGAATAAGTTTGCACGAAAGAGAAGACTTCTGTCTTGTTCCCAAATTTAAGAAAGTTGATTAAGTCTTTTCTGTTGAATTGATGAATTTCATCAAAAGATTGATTATTCATTTCTTCTCCGCTGACATAGTATTTATTCAGGCTATCTGAATACCTTTTTTCTTCTTTTGCAATGTCATAAGAATTCATAATTTCTTGTATTCTACTTTCTACTTTTCCAAACCCAAATGTGATAGCATCTTGATTTAAAAGGAATTGCTTTCTTATGTTTTCTGCATCTTGTTCAATTTGTGATTTTGATTTGCCTTTTATAATATAGACGCTTTCGTTCGCATTTCTTTGATATGTAAGGCTTGGGTAGTCTTGGGAAATCCAATCTAGATTAATTTCTGGCTTTTTTGATTCGGCAATCAACACGAGGAAATAACTTGAAATTAAATCGATATTCAATTCGGATGCAAGTTTAATGGCGTCGGTTGTCGAATAAATACCTTCACATAATTCTTTTAAAAACTTTTCCTGAGCGAGAGATTCATTCCGAAATACTTGGTGTTGTAAATCACTGATTTTCTCTTTTTCAAGTTCTTCTTGATCAATTTCTAATGAAACTTTTTGGAGAATTTCAAGCAAATCCGAAGAACTAACAGGTTTTAAACAGTATTCTGATATTTGGATGCGTAATGCTTCGCGGGCATATTCAAATTCATCATGGCCACTTAATATCACAATCTTTACCCTGGGCATATTTTTACGGATGATTTTACTGAGCTCGAGGCCATCCATAAATGGCATTTCGATATCAGTAATCACAATATCAGGTTGACATGCTTCAATTAACGGTAATGCCATTTCACCATCTGGTGCATCACCACAATATTCATATCCTTCCTTTTCCCAGTCAATACTCTTACTTATACCTTCTCGAATAATAATTTCATCGTCAACAAGAAATACCTTCTTCATTTTGTTCACCTCTTTGCTGGAATGATTAAGCGTACTTTTGTGCCAGATCCTTCCCAACTATTGATGGTCAGACCGTATGGTTTACCGTAAAAAAGTCGGATTCTTTGATGGACATTTAGCATACCGAATCCACCGCTTCCTTGTTTGGGTGGGATACCTGTCGCTAATCGTGATTTGATTTTAGCTACATATTCTTTATCCATACCAATCCCATTGTCAACAATATCTATCGAAATATTTCCTTGTGGGTCAAAATCTCCTTTGATATGAATGAATCCTTTCCCGCGTTTGTTTTTTATTCCATGATAGATTGCATTTTCAATCAAAGGTTGAAGGGTTAGTTTTAAAATTTGATACTCAAGAATATCTTCATTTAAATGAAAACTAATTTCCAATATATCTTCATATCTGATTTTTTGAATGATCAGATACCCTTTGATGTGTTCGATCTCATTTTCTATGCTGACAAGGCTTTTTCCTTTATTTAAAGTGGAGCGAAAGAACTGTGATAAAGCCTTCGTAATTTGGATCACTTTTTTGCTGTTTTTTGTTT
>DATGSY010000009.1:0-2316 GCA_035302125.1 Atopostipes sp. | reverse complement strand
AAGTAATTGCTGAAAACGGATATCATGCTTCCCAAGTTTCAAAAATTGCTAGAAAAGCAAATGTTGCTGACGGAACAATCTATTTATATTTTAAAAATAAAGAAGACATTTTAGTATCTGTTTTTAAAGAAAAAATGGGTGATTTCATTGAAAAGACGGTCAGTTGTATTAATGAACAAAAGACTGCCAGCGATAAATTACTCACTTTCATCCAAATGCATTATAAGCAATTATCAGAATCGCCGCATTTAGCGATCGTAACACAGCTTGAATTGAGACAGTCTAAACCAGAATTGCGATTTGAGATTAATAAAGTTTTAAAATCCTATTTAGATGTAATAGATTCTATTATAAAGCAAGGAATTGAAGAAAATGAGATACGAAAGGATGTTAATCCACAACTAATACGTCAAATGATTTTTGGCACGCTTGACGAAACGGTCACGACATGGGTCATGAAGTCTCAGCGGTATGCCCTCATTGATCAAGCAGAAGAAATCCATCGATTGTTGACACAAGGATTTTTCCAGAAAGAATAACCACACTATAAAGTAAACTACAATATTTTTAAAGGAGGAGTTCAGTGCGCACATTATCTTTAGATATTAAAGAACAAATTGCTACATTAACGATTCAAAGTCCACCTGCGAATGCTTTATCTACTGTATTGTTAAACGATCTGAGTAGTCACTTGGACGAAATAGAAGCGAATAAATCTGTAAAAGCAGTCATATTAAAAGCGGAAGGAAGATTTTTTTCAGCCGGTGCAGATATTAAAGAATTTACTTCTTTACAAGAAGCATCTGATTATGAGGCGACTGCAAAAATTGGACAAAATTTGTTTAACCGAATGGAAACATTCCATGTACCAATTATTGCTGCTATTCATGGGGCTGCCCTTGGTGGTGGATTAGAACTAGCAATGGCCTGTCATATCCGGGTCGTAACGAAGGATGCAAAATTGGGATTGCCTGAATTAACGTTAGGAATCATACCCGGCTTTGCTGGAACGCAACGTTTACCAGAACTAGTTGGAAATCCGAAGGCTTACGAAATGATTTTGACCGGTGATGCAATTAGCGGGGAAGAAGCCGCAAAACTTGGGCTTGCTAATCACGCAGTGGGTGAAGAAGAATTAGAAACGACAGTTCAAACAATAGCAAGTAAGATAATTGCAAAAAGTAAACCGACGATCACAAAAGTAATGGAACTTATTCCATATGCAAAAGTGGCATCATTTCAATCTGGTATTGATGCGGAAGCGAAAGCGTTTGGAGAAATATTCGGAAATGAGGATGCTAAAGAAGGGGTACAGGCGTTTATTGAAAAACGCAAACCAAATTTTAAAGATAAGTAATAACAAATAGGAAAATAATGAATTTCAAGCGAAGAAAGGAAGGAAATCAAATGAATATTTATGTTTTATTGAAAAGAACTTTTGATACTGAAGATAAAATTGTTGTAACAGATGGATATATTGAAGATGATAGTGCCGAATTTATTATTAATCCTTATGATGAATATGCGATTGAAGAAGCAATCGTACAGCGAGATGAACATGGTGGTGAAGTGACCGTTGTTACGGTAGGTGATGAAGATTCTGAAAAGCAATTACGTACTGCCCTAGCCATGGGAGTAGACAAAGCGGTACTTATCAATACAGAAGATGATTTAGAAGAAGGAGATCAATTTACGACTGCAAAAATTCTGGAAGCTTTTTTTGAAGATAAAGAAGTGGACTTGATTTTAGCTGGAAATGTAGCGATAGATGAAGCGAGCGGTCAGGTGGGCCCACGCTTGGCAGAAAGGCTTGACATCCCATACGTAACTACAATTGTCGGGCTAGAAATAGATGGTGAAACAGCCCAAATTGATAAGGACGTAGAAGGTGACGTTGAAAAAATCGAGGTTAACTTACCGTTACTCGTTACTTGTCAGCAAGGGTTGAATGAGCCAAGATATCCATCTTTACCAGGCATTATGAAAGCAAAAAGAAAGCCACTAGAAGAGCTTGAAATAGATGATCTTGACTTAGATGCAGACGAATTAGAACCAAAAACGGAAACGATCAATGTTTTCCTCCCGCCAGAAAAGCAAGCTGGCCGTATTTTAGAAGGGGAAGTTGAAGACCAAGTAAAAGAACTAGTAGACTTATTAAAAAATGAAGCGAAAGTACTGTAAATAAACGAGGGAAAGGAGAATGAACATGAGTAATAAAATTTTGGTTATCGGTGAATTAAGAGATGGCGATTTACGGAATGTAAGTTTTGAAGCGATTGCAGCTGCAAGAAAAATAAACGAAGATGCAGAGGTAGT
>DATGSY010000008.1:0-2888 GCA_035302125.1 Atopostipes sp. | reverse complement strand
GGTTGGATTGTAACGACATTATTATCCTTTGTTTAAAGCATATAAAAAAACGTAGAAGTCATTTTCTACGTTTTTTTGTTCCTGATTTATTCTATTCGTTCTCCAAAGAGGCTTCATACCATCTACGGGACAACTCATTATTTTGTGCTTCTTCACTTTGCATCTTTCTAATGGTTGCAATGTTCTTCATCATAAAGTTACCAACAATCCCCACAATAATTCCCGCAATGATACCTGCAAAAGATAATACTGGAAGATACAACATTACGGTAAAGGATTGAGCAATAATACTGGCGACCGCCAATTGTCCGACGTTAAACAAAATTCCACCCGTTGTACTAATCCCTATAAAGCTCACTCGCTTCGGTCCTAACATGCGAACCAATACCATGCCTAAAAAGCTCAAATAAGAACCGGCAAAGCTGTACATAAAGGTAGATAAAGTTCCACCAAGTAAAGATGTGAGTAATAATCGCATCGTCACCACTTTAAAACTATCATTAAAAGACAATGAAAAAATCGCAACTAAAGTGACCATATTGGCTAAACCAATTTTTGCTCCAGGAGCGAAAGCCAATAAGTTCGGGAGCATCCCTTCAACTAATGAAATGACCGTCGCTTGAGCGGCCAACAATGAAATGTAAACTGCTTTTTGTGTTCTACTCATAACGCCTACCTATCTTTCAGTCTTGTCGTCCTATTGTAACATAAGTCAAATAGAGCCGGTAGGTTAAAGCAACAGAGTTTTTATTTCTTTTACTTAAAGTGATTTTGAAAAAATGCTGTACAGGAAAAAAGACTGTCACTTTAACTTGCAATTAAATCTCTTTATTGTCTCATCAACATTATTTGACAAAGAACTACTTTTTCTTTATGAGAATCCTATAAGTATCTCAAATACATAAATAGTTCAGGGTTTTTCTATCAATAGTAGTCAACGTTGATTTACTACGATTAGTTTCAGACCTTTTATCACATATTGGGTGATGAAAATAGAACACTATTCTGATATGGTTAATTCACAACAACCAACCAAAAGAAAGAGGCTCAATGATTAATTTACAAAAAATGTAGCGGAATTTAATAGTAATTTAATTGTTTCTCATGACGGTGATCAATTATCGAGTTATTCTGGCGTAATGCTGTTTAATGAACTTGGATATGAAGACATCGGCCAAAAAATTGTTGACTCGATTGAAAGAGTCATTGTCAACAAAGAGCACTTGCCAACAGATATGGGTGGCAACGCAAGTACGAGTGAAGTTGGAGCCGCCGTATTGAAAGAATTTTCTGCACTATATGAATAAGAATTATTAAATGAAGTCATTTAATGATAAGAAAGGGAGTTATACAACATGGTAGATGTAAGACAAAAAGCTTTAGAAGTTAGTGAAGAGAAAAAAGGGAAAATTGAAGTTCAATCAACCGTGCCTATTGAGACGATGGAAGAATTGGCCATTGCTTATACACCAGGGGTTGGAACAGTTAGTTCAAAAATTGCTGAAAACAAAGAAGATGTTTACAGATACACGACTAAAGGAAACATGGTAGCAGTCGTTACGGATGGATCAGCCGTTTTAGGATTAGGAGATATTGGACCTGAAGCTGCACTCCCAGTTATGGAAGGGAAAGCGGCATTATTCAAGCGCTTTGGTGGCGTTGATGCAGTGCCAATCGCTTTGGATACAAATGATGTAGAAGAGATTATTTCTCACGTAAAAGCTATTGCTCCTGGATTCGGCGGGATTAACTTAGAAGATATCGGCGCTCCTCGTTGCTTTGAAATTGAAGACCGCTTAAAAGAAGAATTAGACATTCCTGTATTCCACGATGACCAGCATGGAACAGCGATTGTTGTATTAGCGGCTTTATATAACGCACTTAAATTAGCCGATAAGAAAATTGAAGATGTGAAAGTTGTCATTAACGGTGTGGGTGCAGCTGGAATCGCCATTACGAAGAAAATGTTAGCCGCTGGTGTGGAGAATATTGTTTTAGTCGATAAAGAAGGAATCCTTTCTGAAGACGACGAATCATTAGCGCCTCACCACCAAGAAATCGCTAAAGTCACAAACCGCGAGAACTTAAAAGGTGACTTAGAAAAAGCACTTGAAGGTGCGGATGTCTTCGTCGGCGTTTCTGCTCCAAACATTCTAGACAAGTCATGGATTAAAACAATGAACGAAAAGCCAGTCATTATGGCGATGGCGAATCCAGATCCAGAAATCTTGCCAGATGAAGCCAAAGAAGGTGGCGCTTATATTGTTGCTACTGGACGAAGTGATTTCCCGAACCAAATTAATAATGTGCTAGCATTCCCTGGTATTTTCAGAGGCGCATTGGATTCTCGTGCATCTGAAATCACAGATGAGATGCAGATTGCAGCAGCTAAAGGGTTGGCAGCGGTCATTCCTGAAGACGAATTAACGCCAGATAACATTATTCCTGATGTCTTTACACCGGGGGTTGCTGAGTCCGTAGCAAAAGCCGTAACGGATGCTGTATAAAACATATAAGAAACTAACCAAGAATAACATGGTATAGATTTAGATAACTATCCAGAGTATCAACTATGGGCAATTCATATTAGTCGATACTCTGGAATTGTTAATTGGAAGATTAACTTTCTCTTAAATAACCTATTCATCGGACTGTTTTTAATTAATTACGAATAATTATCACGTTTCGTATACCAGATTTTTAAAGTATAACCATAACTTTTAGGTTATGGTAAGCGCTTTACTTTATAATTTCACAAAATTGAATTTTTGACCGATACTTATCTTGGTACTTTGGTCATTATCCATTCAAATTTCTAAAAATATAGGAATGAACACGGAACAAAAAATAAAGACAACCAGTTGTATAGAGTAATGTTGCATAAAATT
>DATGSY010000007.1:0-6893 GCA_035302125.1 Atopostipes sp. | reverse complement strand
TGAACGTCTGAAAAACGCAGATGAAGGAATCGGATTTAACGCAGTAACTGGTGAACTTGTAGACATGATCGATGCTGGTATTATCGACCCTACAAAAGTAACTCGTTCAGCATTACAAAACGCCGCTTCAGTATCCGCATTACTATTAACTACTGATGCAGCGGTTGGTACAATTCCTGAGCCAGAAGCTCCGGCTCCTGCTGACCCAACGGGTGGAATGGGCGGAATGTACTAATCCCTCCAATCAATAAAAAAGAGTAAACCAATAAAACCTCAAGAAGTTAGGATAAATCTAACTTCTTGAGGTTATTTTTTATGGTTAGGATTCGTCTGTAAATGACTTAAGTCCTAGTAATAATTACTCATGTCTTAAAACAAATTTAATGTTGTCATCTTCTTTTTTATCAAACATCTCATATGGTGTAGCAGCTTCTTCAAACGGCATGATATGCGTGATGATTTCTGTCGGATTAAATTGATTTTCTTGAATCATATCGAATAACTTCGGCATCAAGTGAACAACGGGTGCTTGGCCCATCTTCAATGTAATATTGCGGGCAAACAAGTTATTCAACATGAAATTCGTGACGGGAAATAGATAAGCGCCGGTTAACTGAATGGTACCAAATTTTTTAACCGCTAAACCAGCAGTTTCAATCGGGCTGGAGGTTCCTCTTTGCGGCGTAATTAAATTCGTAACCTTCTCATCTTTTCGCTTCGTTCCATCCATCCCCACACAGTCAATGAAAATATCTGCACCACCATTGGTTATTTCTTTTAAGGCTTTACCAGGAATTTTATAGTCATCAAAGTTTAACGTCTCGACGCCTACATTCTGTGCAGAGTGCTCTAAGCGGTGAGGGACATTGTCTACAGCAATCACTCGTTCTGCACCTTTCATCTTCGCAAAACGCTGCGTCATCAATCCGACCGGACCAGAACCTAAAACAATGACTGTGTCACCTTCTTTGACCCCGGCATTCTCGACACTCCACCAAGCCGTTGGCAGGACATCCGATACAAATAGGAATTTTTCAGTAGATTTACTCTTGCGAAATCGAAATAAAGATGAGTAAACAAAATTTACTCGTGCGAAATCCAAATAGAAACGAGCAAACAAAATTTGCTCTTGCAAAATTAAAATAAGAAAGAGTAAGGGAAATTTTTAGCAAAATAAAAAGGCTACCTATGATTAAATCCACATAAGTAGCCACTTCATTTATTATTTATAAATTCTTTTGACGCGATTACCAATTCGACATAACAAATCATATTGTGAAGCGTTGGCTGTTTCAGCCACTTCCGTCAACAATAAATCGCCATTTTTTGGATGTCCAAAGTAGTTCACTGTGTCCCCTATGGCTAAGCCATCTACATGCGTACAGTCCAGCATCACTTGATCCATACATACTTCACCAAGAATCGGCAGCTTTTGACCTTGATAAGTAAAGAAACCTTTATTTGATAAGGATTTAGCCACACCATCCGCATAACCAATCGCTACCGTTGCAATTTGCATCGGTTGTTCGGAAACATAGGTCCGACTATAGCCAACACTTTCTCCGGCTGGGAAATCTTTGATGTATGTGACTTTTGCGCTGACTGTTTCAATCGGATGCAATGCAATTTTCTCGGCATAAGGCGTTGGATTCAGTCCATATAATCCAAGACCTACACGCACCATATCTAAATGATAATCTGGGTAATTGATCGTTGCTGCAGTATTACAGCTATGGCGTAATTCAAATTGAACCCCTTGGTCGTTAAATGCCTCTAAAATCGTTTTAAAATGATTAAATTGTTGATGGGTGAAATTCTTGTCATCCTTATCTTTGGCATCCGCAAAGTGTGTAAAAATTCCTTCGACATTTACAAAATCGGAAGACAATGCTTGATAGATTTCAAAAGCATCTTCAAAAGTAGCGACACCTAAACGAGCCATTCCTGTGTCAATTTTCAAATGAACATTTGCTTGCTGCTCTAATTGTTCCGCTTGTTGAACAATTTCAAAAGCCGCTTCTTTTGAAAAGACCGTCATCGTTACTTGATGCTTGATGGCTAACTCAATTTCGCTTGGTCGAACAGAATTAAAAATTAAAACCGGTGTTTCAATCCCTGCTTCGCGTAATTCCAAAGCCTCACCTAATTGGGCAACTCCAAAATAATCAGCAGCTCCAGCTTCTTCCATTTTATGGGCGAGGGGAACGGCACCGTGGCTATAAGCATTAGCTTTGATCACTGCCATAAATTTTGTATGGTCGTTTAACAAACCTTTGAAGGTATTGATATTCGCTAATAATTGCTTGGTTTGAATTGTCGCTTTTGATAAGGATACGTCGGTAAAATTCATCTTCTAAAACGCCTTTCAATTCTAAAGTAACTGTGTTCTTGCACTATAAATTAAATAAAATAATTCCAAAATAAAGATTGTTGATTTTGTTGCTCTAAAATATCCATGGTTAATACGATGGTGGAGACAATGGCACTGCCCACTAAGAATCCCATAGCCACTCGTAAGATTGAATACCAGGTGAATTCATTAAAATCAGTAACTTTTCTTTTGTCTGGGTCTTTATTGACCGAGTTCGCTCCAAAGAAATAAAAGAGTCCAGCACCGATACCTAAAATTGGTAGAAAACCTTGAACAAACCAAGGGTAGAAATAACCTACAATCGCACCAACAAGGCCACCGGCTAAGCTTAATAATCGATTTCGTTTTTTAGCATCCATTTTCATAATTGCTCGATACTCCCTTTATCTATAGTAACAAAATTATACCACAATGCTTAAGAGAATTAATTATATTTTACGGATTCAAAACGAATTCACAAAAAAATCATCGGGAATTCTATACTTTATCGGAATAAATCGGTATGATTGAAGAGATACGTCATGCATGATGCAGATGAAATGAGTTATAATTTAAAAAGAACTAGATCATGATACATGATAGACGTCCAATTCAAATACTGGACGTATGGATTATTAGTAGGGGATGAAGCTTATGGAGCCAGCTGTTTATGAACGAAGTTTACGAATTCCACATTACTTAGGCGATCGCTATGGACGCATGACCTTGCCGCATTTAATGAATGTGTTGATTGAAATTTCTGGTGAACAAACGACTGAAATTAATGCACTTCCAGTGCGCGAATTAGGTTTAAGTTGGGTGATTATCCAATATGAATTTGATATTAAGCGTCTGCCAAAGACATATGAAACCATTCGAGTAAAAACTTTCGCTAAAGAATATAACCGAATTTTTTCTTACCGTGAATTTGAAGTGTATGATGAAGAAGACAACTTAATTGTCGATATCATGACAGTTTTTGCTTTAATCGATTCGGATAGAAAACTTTCCCGCATTTCAAAAGAAATCGTACAAGGTTATGGTTCGACTGAAAGTCGCCGAATCAAACGTATGCCAAAACCTGAACTTCCAAAGAACTTAGAAGAAGCGAAACAAAGAAATTATCAAGTCGGTTATTTTGATATTGATACGAATTTCCATGCGAACAATTCCAACTACTTTATGTGGATGTTAGAAGCATTAGGCGATGAATTTTTAGCGACACACGACCCAATCTATGGAAATGTTGTTTTTGAAAAAGAAGTCCATATTGGAGAAGAAGTTGAATCGTATGCGGATTTATCGACGAATGACGAAAATCAAACCATCTCGCGCCATCAAATAAAAGTCGGCGAAGTCACAAAATGTACAGGAACCTTTACTTGGGTTGAGAACCAAAATACATATGTTTCCTAAATAAAGGGAAATATGCAAAGTATTTTTCATAGGAGAGATCTTTATGATTGAAGATCAAGAGTTTCAAGAACTATTGCGCCACTTGTATAAGCCCGCTCAACGTGCCTTGCACAAGGAAAATATCAAATCGATTGACGCGATGTATGCATTAGGGAAGGAACGTTTGTTGGATATTCATGGCATTGGCCCAGAGACGATTAAACGAACGGAAGCATTCACCGGCCGAAAATTCAACTAAAACACAAAAAAGAAGCATCCCAGGTTGTAGAATCAAAGGATGCTTCTTTTTAATCTCTTCTAAGTCATTTTATTGAAAGAAGGGGTTTGTCGTTTTTTCTTTTTGAATAGTTGACGAGTCTCCGTGCCCTGGATAAACCGTAAACTTGTCCGGGAGAGTGAATAATTGTTCCCGAATACTGTCTAGTAATTTTTCGGGCTCACTGCCTGGCAAATCCGTTCGGCCGATGCTGCCCGCAAACAACGCATCGCCTGTCACCACAAATGCATCTTCTTCAAAAATAAATGAAACGCCACCAGGTGAATGTCCAGGAGTTTGGACCACTTTAAATGAGAAATCAGCCACTTCTACCGTCTCTTCCGGTTCAAAAAAATAATCCGCTGGGCGTGCCGTAACCGAGTTCCCTTGCAACCCCGATAAGTTTTTCATCGGTGTAGAAAGCCACTCTTGTTCTTCAGGCGCTACATACACAGGAAGATCGTAGCGGTCACGCACCTCGTCCACCGCTCCAATGTGATCAAAGTGTGTATGCGTCAGTAGTACAGCCACAGGAACAGCACCTAAACCTTCAATTTTTTGTTCGATTTTTGAAAACTCCGCCCCCGGATCCACAATTAACGCCTCATCATTTGCTGGATTATAAATCAAATAGCAATTCGCTTGCCCAGGACCCACGGGTATTTGCGTCACTTCTAACATATTTAACGTCCTTTCTATCTCTAGTTTTTATGTCTTATGTTTTCTTCGAAAATGATAAAGAAAAGTCTTTTCTCCAAGTCTCTTTTTTATTATACGAAAATCGCTTAACAAATGAAACAATACTCATTTCAAATAAATCTTGGTATACTATGAGCTGATGAATTTATTACAGAAAGTGTGGGGCATTATGACAACCATTGTGACAGAAAATGAACAAGAAACGAAAGCTTTTGCAAAAAAACTAACGGAATATTTAAAACCTGGAATGACCATTTTATTAAAAGGGGACCTCGGCGCAGGTAAAACAACGTTCACAAAAGGCATTGGTGAAGGCCTAGGCATTCAACGAATCATTAAAAGTCCCACTTATACAATCGTACGCGAATACCAAGATGGAAAATATCCTTTGTATCATGTGGATTTATATCGCTTAACGGAAAGTGAAGTGCCGGATTTGGGCTTGGATGAATATTTTGAAGGGGAAGGCATTACGGTTGTTGAATGGCCTTCTGTGGCCCCTGAAGATTTACCACTGGAACGGTTGGAGGTCGAATTGGCACCGGACATCGAAGCACCGGAAAAAAGAACAATTACGGTCCATGCAATCGGAAAAGACTATGAACAACTATTACATGCGCTCGACACAAGCCAAAAAGAATAAAAAAATTTCAAAAGCAAAAAAGGATTAAATCAAAAATGGAAACGGTATGCAAAAAGTTCCTGCATAAAATAAGTTTCATTTGCTTGCTTTTAAAATAGGCTTTAAATATAATACACATAACTGAATATTCATAAGGGAGTAACTGGAGGGGGAACCCCTCGTCAGTATCAACAACGATAAGTGACTAAGTGAAATTAGTCTACTGGTACTGTACTTAAATGGTGAGACTTATGCCCCCGGTTTTTTGGGACTGGGTTGTGCATAAGTCTCTTTTTTGTTAGTCAGTCATTGGATTGAAGCAGTAAACCTTGTGAAATGATAAAGATATAGGGAGGAAATATAAAATGAATGATTGGGATGCATATCGCCATTCGAAAGATGAAGCAATTGAGAAAATGGATACAGACGCCCAAAATGGTCTGAGTTCAGAAGAAGCGGAACGAAGACTCGAAGAATATGGACCAAATGAAATTCAAGAAAGTGAACGTACGTCTTTACTGCAAAAATTTATTGAGCAGTTCAAAGATTTTATGATCATCGTGTTGATGGTTGCAGCAGTGGTTTCTTGGGCAGTTAGTGGTCACCCTGAAGATGCGATCGTAATTATGATCGTTGTTATATTAAATGCTTTAATGGGTGTCTTCCAGGAAAACAAAGCCGAAGAAGCGATTGACGCTTTACAAGAGATGGCCTCGCCAGAAGCGCAAGTTCGACGCGATGGTCAGATAAAAGTCATGAAGAGTACAGAAATTGTTCCGGGGGACATTGTATTATTAGAAGCCGGGAACGTTGTGCCAGCAGATATGCGATTAATCGAAGCAAACTCGCTTCAAATTGAAGAAGCCGCCTTAACGGGTGAATCTGTCGCAAGTGAGAAAGATACGGAAATCATCAATGAAGAAGCTGGAATTGGTGACCGGACAAACATGGCCTTTTCAAGCACGAACGTCACTTACGGTCGCGGACTTGGTGTCGTTACAGGAACAGCCATGGACACAGAAGTCGGACATATTGCATCCATGCTGGAAACAACTGAAACACAATTAACCCCACTACAAAAAGACCAAGAAGAATTAGGAAAAACGTTAACTTACATGATTATTGGGATCGCAATTTTAACATTCTTTGTAGGTACTGTTTTCCAAAACATTCCTTGGGATCAAATGTTGTTAGTTGCGGTGTCTTTAGCCGTTGCAGCGATTCCAGAAGGTTTGCCGGCCATTACAACGATCATCTTATCGATTGGTACTCAAAACATGGCCAACCGAAATGCTTTAGTTCGTTCGTTGCCAGCCGTTGAAACTTTAGGGAGTACCCAAGTGATTGGTTCCGATAAGACAGGAACTTTAACGGTCAATAAAATGACGATTGAAAAAGTTTACTATGACGGAGCGATTCATGATGCGGATGAAGAGATGGATTTATCCCATCCTTTAATCACTTCAACGACATTTGCGAATGACACAGATACAGACAACGAAGGAAACCTTGTAGGAGACCCAACTGAGGTCGCAATGGTTCGCTATGCT
>DATGSY010000006.1:0-15825 GCA_035302125.1 Atopostipes sp. | reverse complement strand
CAGCGACAACCAAAGAAGTCATCCGACGACGTTACTCCCGATTGTTAAAAGAAGGAGCAGAGTTGCCGGACCTCGTATTAATGGATGGTGGAAAAATCCAAGTCAACGCAGCGAAAGATGTTTTGGAAAATGAACTGGGGTTGGATCTTCCAGTAGCTGGAATGGTGAAGGATGATCGTCATCAGACCGCGCAATTAATTTTCGGCGAAGAGTTAAAAGAAGTGCCTTTGCATCCGCGCAGTCAAGCTTTCTATTTGGTGCAACGTATTCAAGAAGAAGTGCACCGGTTTGCGATTCAATTCCATCGTAATGTACGCAGTAAAAATAGTTTTTCTTCCATCTTAGATGATATCGAAGGTGTGGGACCAAAAACCAGAACAAAAGTATTACGACATTTTAAATCGTTGAAACGTTTAAAAGATGCAGAGATTGAAGAAATTACGGATCTTGGCATTAACCGAAAAACCGCCAATAATATTAAAGAAGCTATGGCTAAATATGCTGTAAAAAGAAAAAAGTTAGACAAGACAAATAAATTGAAAAACAATAAAGACTAGCCTGAGTAATGCGACGGAAAGTACTCGTGCTGCTTTTCTAGTGAAAGAAAAAAAGGATGCGCCTGGCGCATCCTTTTGTATTTATACTTATCGCTTTAAGCCGTGAAGAGAATGAATTTTCGGTAAAAGTTAATAATTATTGCATCACTTTTTCTTTTTTCAAAGTCGTAGAAGCTTGTATATTATTGGAGAAACCTAAGTGGTAAGTTCTTTCTTCTACAAAATCCATTTGTTGTTCTTCTTGTTTTTTGCGAGAGTAATGGTCTAATAAAACAGTAATCAATGCACAAAGTGGAACATCTTCTTCATTTTCCACAAGAACTTCGAAATAATCGCAACGATTCATATGGATTTTTTCACATTCCATGATTAATTCGTTTTTATGATGGGCCGTAAAATAAAGCTCTTCAAAGTCTCCGGTAATGACCCATTCATAAGGATGCACCGTAAAATAAGAATCTCGGATTCCGAATAAACCAGGATGCTTTCGAATCACCCCAAGCTTTTCATCTTGCGTACATAAGTCGAATATGGGTAAAGGGGAGAGTTTATTTTGTTTTGCTCTGAGGAATTGGTCGCTATTTAACGCTTGCAGAGTCACCATATCGTCTTTTCGTCCCCAGCGTCCTTCGATTAAATAAAGAATTTGGCCACGATCGTCTCGAACAGTCATACGTTGGTTATTCGTCTGATTTTCCTTGATAAATAACTGTTTCATTCCTAGAACCTCCTAGTAAGCCCATTATATCACTAGAAAGACTAAAATCACAGAAAAAATGGCAAACTTTGCGGTGAAATCAAAGTTTGCCCATCCTTCTGCCTATTTTTCATCTGCGATGACTTTTGTGAGTTGGTGTAAAGCATCAATAATATGGTCGATTTTTATTTCCATGCGATTGAGTAAAAACATAGCCACAAACATTGGAAAACCAATGTTTGCGATAATGTCTGTCAATCCCGTCAACAATTCTAAATTCAACTCCATTAAGAGCGCTCCTTCCTTTCTCACCCACACTATAATAACGAATGAGAAAGGGTAGCATGTTACTTAAAAGCGTAAACTTTTCCCGTCGAGAACGCGTTCAATAATTTGTGCAACCGCAAAATCCGCATGACTGGGCGCAAGGTATGCAGCGGCATCTTTGGCCTTTTGGTGTCCATTGGCTACCGCATAGCTATGAGTCGCCCACTCGAGCATGGTCAAGTCATTGATGTTGTCACCTATTGTGATGACTTCATCCGCACTATAGCCTCTCTCACGAGCTAAATCAGCCACAGCTCTCCCTTTGTTTGCATCGATATGGTTGATTTCTAAACTAAATGTACTGGCAGAAGTCACAATTAAATCAGGCAATTCTTTTTCAATTGTTGTTTTGACTTCATTTAATAAAGGAAGGTCTTCATGCGCATGGGCTAATGTCTTAAGCACTTGATATTCAGGCTCTTCGTGTAAGAAACTGTAATCCGTAACCGTTTGTAAGTTAAAATGATCAATGCGGTGCTGTGCATACTCTCTGGCTTCTTCTTCCGTCATCTCACGGTTGATGTTTTTAAAAACGGATTTAAAGACCATGACATACTCTTCAAGCGTGCGTTTTGAATAAGCGCCATCTTGTGTCACGAATTCATTGTGGATGTCGTAATGTTCTAAAATTTCAATTAAACCTTCCACATCATCTTTTTCAATATCGCGCGTATATTTTAATGTTTCTTTTTCGTCAAAGTAACGAGCCCCATTCAATTCAATGAAGGGACAAGTAATTCCTTTTTCCTTCACAAGCGTATAACCCGATTCGACTGTACGGCCAGTCGCTACTGCAAATTCAATCCCAGCATCTTGAGCACGTAATATAGCCTTCGTCACACGATCCGTGATTTCTATATTTTCATCTAAGAGTGTACCATCCATATCTGTTACAATAAGTTTAATAGACAAAATCTTCTTCCTTCCTGTTTTTCTCTCTTACATTCTATCAAATAAAAAGTGGGATTACACCCATAGTATATTATGTTTATGTAAAATTTACGTACAGACGTATAACGAATATTAAATGACGAAAGTGAGTGATTATTTTGGCTATTCCAGTTCGGAACCATTGGAAACCAATTTTAGATGAAGCCTCTTCTACAGAAACCTATCAGAAACTGAGGAGCTTTCTTAAAGAGGAGTACGCCAACCATACCGTTTTTCCAAAAATGGATGATATTTGGACAGCCTTTGAATGGACGGATTTTAAAGATGTAAAAGTGGTCATTTTAGGACAAGATCCTTACCACGGGAAAGGTCAAGCACACGGATTGAGTTTTTCAGTGCAGCCAGGCATCAAAATACCACCTTCATTACAAAACATCTATAAAGAATTAGAAGAAGATCTAAATATCCCGCCCGTAAACCATGGTTATTTAAAGGCATGGGCAAAACAAGGGGTCTTTTTATTGAATGCGGTGTTGACTGTACGTGAAGGACAAGCCCATTCGCATCGAAATAAGGGCTGGGAAGAGTTGACCGATTTTGCGATTATTTCACTTAATCAAAGAGAAGAGCCGATTGTTTTCATTTTATGGGGAGCAGCCGCCCGAAAAAAGCGAGCACTCATCGATGAAAATAAACATCATGTGTTGACATCGGTCCATCCGAGTCCACTTTCTGCTTATCGAGGATTTTTTGGTTCAAAACCCTTTTCGAAAACCAATGAGCTTTTAGTGGAATCTGGTCAAGAACCGATTGATTGGGCGCTGCCTCAAAATGTTTAAAAATGCACAGATAAATTTGACAGAAGCCTTGATTTGATGGTAAAGTACCATAGATAAAATCAATTAGAAATGAGGACCATAAATGAAACGAAACAAAAGCGCACTAGCTTGTACGGTTTGTGGATCTCGAAATTATTCACTGGATATGGGCACGAAAACGCGAACAGAACGACTAGAAGTTAAAAAATTCTGTAAACATTGTGGAAAACACACCTTACACAAAGAAACAAAATAACCCTCGAAGTACCGAAAGGAGCTAAACGACTGCAATGAGTAAAGTAAGTAGCTTTTTTAGTGAAGTAAGACATGAAATGGCAGAAACCAGATGGCCGAACGCTAAAGAAATGCGTAAGTACACCGTTTCTGTTTTTACCGTTGTTATTTTATTTGCACTCTTTTTCTTTGCAACCGAATCTGTCATTACATGGTTGCTTTCGCTAATATAATGCAATAAACACTAGCATGAGGCAGTCAATCATGCTATAATACACCATAGTTGTGAGACCTTCTGGACCGTTGACGTCATAGAAGGTTTTTTTAGCTTATAAAGGATTATAAAGTTAAAGGAAATTTTAAAGAAAGCTACAGGGGTGAAATCATGAGCAGTTCGTTTAATCGAATGAGTGAAGAAAAAGGCTGGTATGTATTACACACGTATTCCGGCTATGAGAAAAAAGTCCAACAAAACCTTTCTTCCCGAATGAAAAGTATGGGAATGGAAGAGAATATTTTTGAAGTATTGGTTCCAGAGCAAGAAGTTTATGAAGAAAAAAATGGTGAAATGGTTTCTTCAATGAAGAAAACTTTCCCAGGATACGTACTTGTCCAGATGATTATGTCCGACGAAGCTTGGTATGTGGTCAGAAACACGCCAGGAGTGACTGGATTTGTCGGCTCACATGGTGCTGGAAGTAAACCTTCACCGCTATTGCCAGAAGAAGTCGATAATGTATTTCGTAGTATGGGCGTTAATCCGCGTAAAGTCGAAATTGAATTGGAAATTGGTCAACATGTCCAAATTACTAGCGGTGCTTTTGCAGGTATGGAAGGTGTCGTAGAAAGTTTCGATGAGGACAAAGGAAAAGTGACGGTTTCTGTTGAAATGTTTGGTCGAGAAACCGATACGGAATTGGATTATTCAGAAGTAAAAGAAATTGAAGAAGGATTTAGTCTTTAATCCAAATAAATGATCATTTATAAAGTATTTAAGAAAAATATATTTAATTGCGAGAAAAAAGGAAATAAACCTATTTTAAACCTTGCAATTTCCGGGAAAAAGTGATAATATATCTCGGTACGTCTAGAGGTCATTTGATTTTCTAGATGGATTTATGCGTGGGAGGGGAAAATACTTAACCCCATTTTAACCACACACGGACAAAACAAGGAGGTATGTCTCGTGGCAAAAAAAGTTATTGACGTTGTAAAATTACAGATTCCAGGAGGAGCAGCATCACCAGCTCCACCAGTTGGTCCAGCTTTAGGTCAAGCAGGAATTAATATTTCTGGTTTTACTAAAGAGTTTAACGCACGTACTGCAGACCAACAAGGAACAATCATCCCTGTTGTTATTACTGTTTATGAGGACCGCTCATTTACATTTGTAACAAAAACTCCACCGGCTTCAGTTCTATTGAAAGAAGCAGCGGGTATTGATTTAGGTTCAGGTGAACCAGATACTAAAAAAGTGGGAACTGTTACATCTGATCAAGTGAGAGAAATCGCAGAAACAAAATTACCAGACTTAAACGCAGCAGACGTAGAAGCTGCTATGCGTATTGTTGAAGGTACTGCTCGAAGCATGGGAATCACAGTAGAAGGGTAATATCGAATATTTATTCGAAAACTAGTGAGATGTCTCGTGCTCATTGCATAAAACAGCCCGTTTTATGTAAATAAGTGGGAGGTCAATCCGTTAATACCACATAAGGAGGATTTAATCGTGGCAAACAAAAAAAGAAGTAGAAAATATCTAGCTGCTTTAGAGCAAGTAGACCGCGAAATGGAATACAATGCTCGCGAAGCAATTAATTTAGTAAAAGAAATTGACTATGCAAACTTTGATGCAAGTGTTGAAGTCTCATACCGTTTAGGTGTAGATCCAAAACATGCAGACCAACAATTACGTGGTGCGCTTGTACTACCAAATGGTACAGGAAACACTGAAACAGTTGTTGTTTTTGCAAAAGGTGAAGCTGCAGAAGCTGCTAAAGAAGCAGGCGCAGACTACGTAGGAGATTCCGACTTAGTTGAACGCATCGAAGGTGGCTGGATGGATTTTGACGTCGTTGTTGCGTCTCCAGACATGATGGCTGAAGTAGGTAAATTAGGTCGAATTTTAGGGCCTCAAGGTTTAATGCCTAACCCTAAAACAGGTACAGTTACACAAGATGTAGCGAAAGCTGTTGAAGATATCAAGGCTGGTCAGGTTGCATACCGTATTGACCGTCAATCAAACCTACATGTTTTAATTGGTAAAGTTTCTTTCAGCGAAGAAGAATTACTAGAAAACTTAAAAGCTGTTCATGAAGAAGTCGTTGAAGCACGTCCAGCAAGCGTTTCAAGCGGAAGCTACATTAAAGCATTAACCGCAGCAAGTACGTTTGGACCTGGTGTCAAAATTGACCACCGAACAATTCTTGCAACTGACGAATAAAAGCTTGCATAATAAAAAATAACTTGGTATAATACACAAGTTCTTATATGAATTGAATACTTAGCATTACCGAAGACAGTATGTGGCGGAAGCCTTAATTTCATACCGAGGAAGATGTGAGTCTGATACGTTTTGAATGAAACGATCTTATCATGCTTTTAACACTCCCTTATGTCGACGGTGACTAAGGGAGTTTTTTAATGAAAAAATTGACAAGCTTATGGAGGTGACGTTAGTGAGTCGTGAACAACTAATTGAAAGAAAACAACAAGAAGTAAATGAATTAACCGAAAAATTTCAAAATTCAGCAGCTTTTGTGGTAGTGAACTACCGTGGTTTAAACGTTGCAGAAGTAACTGATTTACGTAAACAATTACGTGAAGCAGGCGTAGAAATGCGTGTTGTGAAAAACACCTTGTTACGTAGAGCAGCAGAAGCAGCTGGAATTGAAGGAATTGAAGAAACATTTGTTGGACCAACAGCTATCGCATTTAGTGAAGAAGAAGTTGTTGCACCAGCTAAAATCATGGTGGAATTTGCTGAAGAAGCAGAAGCACTTGAAGTAAAAGGTGGATACATGGAAGGTGAGGTTGTTTCTATTGAAACAATTGAATCTATCGCGAAACTACCAAGCCGCGAAGGTCTACTATCTATGCTATTATCTGTACTTCAAGCACCAGTTCGAAATACAGCTTTGGCATTCAAAGCAGTTGCAGACAAAAAAGAAGAAGAGGATGCTGCTTAATTTATCGATTAAGTACCCTGTTCAACTCGTCGCAGTTTAAACAAAGCAATTTATTACTAGAAATTTAAAATAAAAAAATGGAGGAATTTTAAAATGGCTTTAGATGTAGAACAAATTATCGCTGATTTAAAAGAATCTACAGTTCTTGAAATCAACGAATTAGTAGAAGCAATTGAAGAAGAATTCGGAGTAGAAGCAGCAGCACCAGTTGCAGCAGTAGGTGCTGGCGCAGGCGCAGCAGAAGAAGAGCAAACTGAATTTGACGTTGAATTAACTGACGCAGGTTCAGCTAAGATCCAAGTAATTAAAGCAGTTCGTGAAATTACTGGATTAGGCTTGAAAGATGCTAAAGGCTTAGTAGACGAAGCACCAAGCGTAATTAAAGAAGGCGTCGACAAAGACGAAGCTGAAGAAATCAAAGAAAAAATTGAAGAAGCTGGAGGATCAGTTGAACTTAAATAAGTTTAACGATCAATCAAACTTCATAACCCCTCAAGCGGTATTTACTGCTTGAGGGTTTTTCTTTTACATGCGTCACAAGATTATTACAAAAAATTCTTTTAGAAGGGCATATTATCCGGTAAACTTATGCTATAATGTCACTTGTCACAAATGCTTACCAGAATTTAATTTAAGAACCAGCTTATCAGGAGTGAAAGTCATGGAAAAGAACAATGAAAAAGTTTCTAGAATTGATTACGGAATAGTATTATGTATTATGCTACTCGCTATTATTGGATTAGTTTCTCTGTACTCAACGACGGTCTTGATGCAAGATGGATCGATTCGTACAACCGTTATGCAGTTTATTTGGTATATTCTGGGGATTGGTGCCGCAGCGGTCATTATGCTGTTTGATTCTGAACAGTTATGGAAGATTACGGATTATTTGTATTGGGCGGGAATTATTGCGCTAGTAGCGACGTTATTCTTATACGACAGAGGTCTTGCCGCATCCACAGGGGCTAAAAGTTGGATTAATATTCCCATTATTAACTTTACCTTGCAACCTTCAGAGTTTGTAAAAATCCCCTATATATTAATGCTTGCAAAAACAGTAACTTTGCACAATTCAAAGCATGCGGAGCGGACGCTGGAAACAGATTTCACGCTCCTTGGAAAATTGCTTCTTTATTCCATTTTGCCTTTTGCGCTATTAATGGGTCAAAATGACTTAGGAACAACATTAGTTTATGTAGCGATTCTCGCAGGTGTCGTTTTACTATCTGGGATTCAGTGGAAAATATTTTTGCCAATTGTCATAGGTGTTTCTACTATTGCGATTACCATTCTGTTATTAGCTGTTTATAACCCGGAATTTCTAATCGATGTCTTAGGCGTTGGTGAGTACCAAATTTTACGTATTCATACTTGGTTTGATCCTTATCAAGACACCAGTGCTTCTTCTTATCAAATTACCCAAGCCTTCAAAGCCATTGGATCAGGTGGAGTGTTTGGGAAGGGATTAGGCGAGTCGGAAGTTTACGTGCCAGTACGTGAATCAGATATGATTTTTGCGACAATTGGCGAGAACTTCGGTTTTGTCGGAGGTTCTTTTTTGATCTTTGTTTATTTTGTGCTCGTTTATAATATGATTAAAATTGTTTATGACACAAAGAACGAATTTTATGCCTATATTGCTACAGGCGTTATTATGATGATTGTCTTCCACGTTTTGGAGAATGTTGGAATGAATATTGGTCTTTTACCGGTTACAGGGATTCCATTACCCTTTGTTTCGCAAGGGGGATCAGCTTTACTAGGAAATATGATGGGAATTGGTCTGATCATGTCCATGCGTTTCCACCATCGTTCCTACATGTTTTCTGGGGATGGGGAAAGTTTCCATTCAGGAGCAAGCAAACGTTAGAGTCTATTTGAAATTTAGAAAGAGGGAAGTATATTGCTTAAAGAACGTTTGAAAATGATTGATAAATGGATTGCCATTCCCTTTTTAGCGTTAATTACCTTTAGCATTATTATGGTTTATTCGGCGAGTAGTTATAGTGCCCTAGAAGAATACGGGAATCCGAATTTTTATCTCATTCGCCAATCCATCGTTGTGGTTGTTAGTTTAGTGATGGCTTTTATTGCTTATATCTTTCCTTTTCGAGTATTAAAAAAGAAAAAAATGATTTTATTTGGGACTTTGGTTATTTTCGCGATGTTAATCGTTGTCCTCTTTTTACCGCCCATTTTAGGAGCTAGACGTTGGATTCCATTGCCCGTGTTTAACTTACAGCCCGCAGAGTTTGCGAAAGTATTTGTGATTTGGTATTTAGCGTATATTTTCTCTAGGAATCAAGAAAAGTTAGAATCGCAATTTTTCCAAACGATTCTCCATCCGAGTATTTTGGTCGGCGTTATTTTCTTCTTTGTATTATTACAACCTGATACAGGTACGGGGATTATTATTGCTTTGATGACTGTAAGTATGTTATCTGCCAGCGGAGCTTCTTTAAAGTACGGTTTTTCTTTTATTGTCATTGGAGGAGCTCTAGTAAGTGGATTGACATTTCTAATCTATCAGTTTGGTGAGAGCCTTCCTTTTTTAGGTTATCGTTATGACCGCTTTTTAGGGCTTTGGGATCCTTTTGGTTATTATGAAACCTATGGAAATCAATTGGTAAATTCTTATTACGCCTTAAGTCGTGGTGGATTATTTGGTGTAGGGATTGGAAACAGTGTCCAAAAAACCGGTTATCTCCCTTTCCCTTATACAGACTTTATTATGGCGATTGTTGGCGAAGAGTTAGGTTTATTAGGTGTAACGCTAGTATTGGTTGCTTTAGGATTGATTATAGGACGATCGTTTTATCTCGGCAGCAAGTCAAACAGCAGTTTCAACAGTTTGATTTATATTGGTGTGGGCAGTATGTTGTTGGTACAATCCTTAGTGAACTTAGCGGGCTTGACCGGATTAATTCCGATTACCGGTGTTACATTCCCACTTCTTAGCTACGGCGGCTCAAGTCTCATGGTTGTATCAGTATCCATTGCTTTAGTGATGAATGCCTCCACACAAGATCGATTGCAACTAAAAAAATTAAAAAATAATTAGAGTTTTCCTTGCTTTTCTCAGAATGAACTGATATTCTAGGCAAGGCAAAATTCTTGGAGGGTCAACAGCCAGCCAAAGAGGTAGTTGTTAAAAGGTAAGATAACGTATCTCTAATATACATATTTACACTTATTAGAGTGAACTATCTCCGGAGTTCTTTTGCTGAAAAAGAGCTCTATTTTTTTGCCCAAAATTAAATATTTGAGGGAGAAGAAAAGATGATTGAAGAGAAAAGTTTATTGCTAGATGTGGATGAAAAGCCGAAGTTTATTCCTGGATTATTTCTTAGTTTCCAGCATGTATTTGCGATGTTTGGTGCTACCATCCTTGTTCCAATTTTAACGGGGCTGCCAATTGCCGTTGCTTTGATGATGAGTGGGGTTGGGACTTTGATTTATCAGATGCTGACCAAATCCAAAGTACCTGTTTATCTTGGTTCATCCTTTGCTTTTATCGGAGCTATGCAAGTGGCCATTACCCAGTTGGATGGCGATATTAGTGCTTCGCAGACGGGTATTATGATTGCTGGAATCACTTATGTCTTGATTGCCTTTATTTCTAAAAAGGTGGGCACGCAATGGATTGATCGATTATTACCTCCTATTGTCATTGGCCCTATGATTATGGTTATTGGTTTAGGTTTATCCGCTACAGCTGTTCAAAA
Organism: Atopostipes sp.; assembly: GCA_035302125.1. Classification (GTDB taxonomy): domain Bacteria; phylum Bacillota; class Bacilli; order Lactobacillales; family Carnobacteriaceae_A; genus Atopostipes. The sequence goes on along the minus strand of DATGSY010000006.1, from coordinate 5,388 downwards.
TGCTGGATTAGTGACAGATGCTGTATGGCAAAACGTTGTCATTGGTTTAGTTACTTTCTTAATTACCGCCTTTGTCAACACAAAAGCTACTGGTTTTCTTCGCATTATCCCATTCCTCACTGGGATTGCTGGTGGTTATGTGGTTGCATTTTTGCTTGGAGCGGTAGATGTTACCCCAATTCTTGAAGCAGAATGGTTTAGCTTCCCCGAATTATACTTACCTTTTGAAACTTCACTATTTAATCATTATGATATTTACCTTGGTCCTGAAGCTTGGGCATTCTTACCGCTAGTTTTAGTGACAGTTACCGAACACATTGGAGATCATACCGTTTTAAGTAAAATGACGAACCGTAATTTCTTAAAAGATCCTGGGTTGTCTGCCACATTGACAGGGGACGGTGTCGCTTCTCTTGTGTCAGCATTCTTTGGTGGACCTGCAAACACTTCTTATGGTGAAAATACTGGAGCCATTGGATTGACTCGCATTGCATCTGTCAGTGTTGTTCGAAATGCAGCCATCATTTCAATCATCCTCAGTTTCCTTGGGAAATTTATCGCTCTCTTATCAACCATCCCAGCTGCAGTGATTGGAGGCATTTCCATTATTCTCTATGGTGTAATCGCCAGTAACGGACTCCAAGTGATGATTGAGCATAAAATTGATTTTTCAAAAGCACGCAACATGATTATAGCTAGTGCAATGCTAGTCATTGGTTTAGGTGGAGCCGTACTTGATGTAGGGCCGTTGGTCATTTCTGGTACAGCATTAAGCGCGGTTGTTGGCGTTGTCTTGAACCTCGTATTACCAGAAGAAAACTTGCGCCAACCAGTCGCAGAAGGAGAACAAGAATGATCTTGTTCAGATTGAGTTTTACTTAGATTTTGATAAAATAAAGAAAATAAAAAGATTCTGTTTTTAAGGAAGGACATAAATTATGGACCATTATTATTCATCAAAACCAACATCAAAAAGTAATCAAGAGACGATTGAAACGGAAATCTCAGGTAAAAAGTTCACGTTTACAACGGATTCTGGAGTTTTTTCGAAGAATCGTGTCGATTTTGGATCTGAGGTTTTAATGACAACAGCCGGAAAAACAAACTTTCCTGAGGGAAAACTGTTAGATGTCGGTTGCGGCTATGGTCCAGTGGGTATTTATTTAGCCACGGCCTTTCCTGATCGAGAAGTTGAGATGGTCGATGTCAATGAACGAGCGATTGATTTGGCGCGGGAGAATGCACGATTGAATGAGATCGAAAATGTAAAAATCTATCAATCGAATTTATTTGAACATGTAAAACACAAAGCATTCGCTGGAATTATCTCAAACCCTCCGATACGTGCCGGAAAAAAAGTCGTTCATCAAATACTAGAAGAAGCCTATAACTATTTATGTCCCGGTGGATTATTACAAATTGTCATTCAGAAAAAACAAGGTGCGCCCAGTGCCCGCAAGAAAATGGAAGCTGTTTTTGGAAATGTTGAGCGAGTAGCTTTGGAAAAGGGCTATTGGATCTTAGAATCTAGAAAAGAAAAATAAGTGAATGGGAAGTCTGTTTCTTACTCCAGAGAACAGACTTTTTTCTTGGAAAATTTAAGGCTATTTTTTTCGTCTGAACAGTTGCATTTTATTCTTAAATGATTTAAGATTATTCCTTGACATTATAAAAAGTATCCCCTATAATATATGAACGCTATATTGTTGGAAATATTGGTGGAAACTGTCTGAAATATTGTCCAGACGAGTTTCCGGGAAAAACAAAAGACATTGTGGATTGTTTGAATACACATTTCTTTTGTTATTTTTTTGCTTAAAATTAGGGAAAACAACTATTTGTTATCAAGTTGTAACTCATTTGTAATATTTGTAACATTATAAGTTGCAAAGCTTAAATAAGCGGCCCTTTTTAAGGTAAACCAATATTTTTAAACGGTAGGTAGTGAAATCAATGAGAGGTGAATAGAGTGCGAGGTAATGAAGTTCACTATGGTAAACAACGAGTTCGTAGAAGTTTTTCTAGAATTCGTGAAGTGATGGAAATTCCCAATTTGATTGAAATACAATCCGACTCTTATCAGTGGTTTTTAGATGAAGGTTTGAAAGAATTATTCCAGGACATATCTCCAATTGAAGATTTTTCTGGGAACTTGTCATTAGACTTTTTGGATTACTCATTTGATGAGCCGAAATATACAGTCGATGAAGCGCGCGAACATGACGCGAATTACTCAACCCCAGTTTATGTAAAGCTACGATTAGTAAATAACGAGACAGGTGAAATAAAAGAACAAGAAGTATTCTTTGGTGATCTACCATTAATGACAGATCAAGGGACGTTTATTATTAATGGATCGGAACGTGTAGTCGTTTCTCAATTAGTACGTTCTCCAGGTGTATATTTCAGTCCGAAAGTTGAAAAGAATGGTAGAGAAGGATTTAGTGCAGTAATGATTCCTAACCGTGGTGCATGGTTAGAGTTCGAAACAGATACAAGAGGCTTATTAAATGTACGAATTGACCGTACGCGTAAATTACCTTTAACAACCTTTATTCGAGCACTTGGTTTTGGATCAGACGATGAAATAATCGATCTCATTGGTAACAACACGGCTATGGAAGGAACATTAGAAAAAGATGTTCATAAAAATCCGGCAGATTCTCGTGTCGAAGAAGCTTTGAAAGATATTTATGAAAGTTTACGTCCAGGAGAGCCTAAAACAGCAGACTCTTCTAGAAGCTTATTAAATACTCGTTTCTTTGACCCTAGAAGATACGATTTAGCCTATGTTGGTCGTTATAAATTAAATAAAAAATTAAATATTAAAATGCGTTTGTTTAACCAAACATTAGCAGAAACTTTAGTGGATCCTGAAACAGGAGAAATTTTAGCGGAAGAAGGAACAGTTGTAAATCACGATGTGATGGAAGAATTAGCTCCTCACATTGATAACGGACTTTTAGATGTCACATTAAATCCATCTGATGAAGCCGTTGTTCCTGAACCGATGCATGTTCAAATGGTTAAAGTTTATTCTAAAGAAGATCCAGAGAGAGTTGTCAACATTATCGGTAACGGTGAACCGGAAGAGGACAAAAAATGGTTATTGCCTGAAGATGTTGTGGCTTCAATTAGTTACTACTTTGGATTATTAGAAGGACTTGGAGAAATCGATGATATTGACCATTTAGGTAACCGTCGTATCCGTTCAGTCGGAGAGTTACTGCAAAACCAATATCGTATTGGAGTTTCTCGTATGGAGCGTGTCGTTCGTGAGCGTATGTCGATTCAAGACGCCGACACAACAACGCCACAACAGTTGATTAACATCCGTCCAGTGGTCGCTTCTGTGAAAGAGTTCTTCGGGTCATCCCAGCTTTCCCAGTTCATGGACCAAGTAAACCCGCTAAGTGAGTTATCTCATAAGCGTCGTTTATCTGCATTAGGACCTGGTGGATTAACGCGTGAACGTGCAGGATATGAAGTACGTGACGTTCACTATTCACACTACGGTCGTATGTGTCCAATTGAGACGCCAGAGGGACCAAACATTGGATTAATTAACAGTCTTTCAACGTATTCAAAAATTAATAAATTTGGTTTCGTCGAAACCCCTTATCGTAAAGTTGACCGAAAAGAAGGTCGTGTCACCGATGAAATTGAATATCTAACAGCGGATGAAGAAGATTTATTTACAATTGCACAAGCAAACTCGCCATTAGACGATGACGGGTATTTCTTAGAAGATAGTGTTCTTGCTCGACTTCGAGACGACAACGAGGAAGTCCCTGTATCACAAATTGACTACATGGATGTTTCACCTAAGCAAGTTGTTTCTGTTGCAACAGCAAGTATTCCTTTCTTAGAGAACGACGACTCGAACCGTGCGTTAATGGGAGCAAACATGCAGCGTCAAGCAGTGCCTTTATTAAAACCTGAAGCACCACTTGTTGGTACAGGAATTGAGCATACTGCTGCAAAAGGTTCTGGTTCAGCAATTATTGCTAAAAACGCAGGTGTTGTTGATTATGTGGATGCCGAAAACATTAAAGTTCGTCAGTCAAACGGTATGGTTGACCACTATCACGTATTTAAGTTCCAACGTTCAAACTCTGGAACGTCATATAACCAAAGACCGATTGTGAAGCATGGGGATAAAGTAGATAAAGGCGATATTCTTGCGGATGGACCAGCTATGGAGAATGGTGAAATAGCTTTAGGTAAGAACCCGCTGATTGCCTTTACGACATTTGATGGATATAACTTCGAGGATGCGGTCATTATGAGTGAGCGTCTTGTAAAAGATGATGTTTACACATCGATCCACATCGAAGAATATGAATCAGAAGCTCGAGATACAAAACTAGGACCGGAAGAAATTACCCGTGAAATTCCAAACGTCGGAGAAGCTGCTTTAAGAAACTTAGACGAAAATGGAATCATCCGAGTCGGTGCTGAAGTTCGAGACGGTGACATCTTAGTTGGTAAAGTCACACCAAAAGGAATGTCCGAACAATCAGCTGAAGAAAAACTATTGCATGCAATTTTTGGAGAAAAAGCACGAGAAGTTCGTGACTCTTCTCTACGCGTACCACACGGTGGAGGCGGAATTGTCAGCGAAGTGAAAGTCTTCAGTCGTGAAGAGGGGGATGAATTATCTGCAGGTGTTAACGATCTGGTACGAGTCTATATTGCTCAAAAACGTAAAATCAGTGTTGGAGATAAGATGGCTGGACGACACGGAAATAAAGGTGTTGTTTCATTAATTCTTCCAGAAGAAGATATGCCTTACTTACCAGACGGTACACCAGTCGATATCATGTTAAACCCATTAGGTGTTCCTTCACGTATGAATATCGGGCAGGTCTTTGAATTGCATTTAGGAATGGCTGCACGTGAACTTGGTGTTCACTTTGCAACTCCGGTATTCGATGGAGCAACCGAGGATGACATTAAAGATGTTTTAGAAGAAGCTGGCTGGGACCGAGATGGGAAAACTGTCTTATATGATGGTCGAACAGGAGAAGCTTTTGATAATGAAGTATCTGTTGGCGTTATGTACTTCTTGAAACTCTCCCATATGGTAGATGACAAGATGCACGCTCGTTCAACAGGACCTTACTCACTTGTTACGCAACAACCACTGGGTGGTAAAGCTCAGTTTGGTGGTCAGCGTTTCGGAGAGATGGAGGTATGGGCACTGGAAGCTTATGGTGCCTCATATACTTTACAAGAGATCCTCACTTACAAATCTGATGACGTCGAAGGACGTGTGAAGACTTATGAGGCCATTGTTAAAGGCGAGCCACTTTCACAACCAGGTGTTCCGGAATCCTTCCGTGTACTTGTTAAAGAATTACAAGCACTTGGATTAGATATGAAAGT
>DATGSY010000005.1:0-2109 GCA_035302125.1 Atopostipes sp. | reverse complement strand
AACAGTGATGAAAATCGCTCCACTTGGTATCTTTGCTTTGTTAGCGGATGTTGCAGGTACAATTGGATTAAGAGTTATTGCTCCAATGATTCAATATTTAGGCATTTTATTGGTCGGGGTTCTTCTCTTTATGACCTTTATGGTCTTTGTAACTAGTGCCATCGTTCGTGTGAATCCGGCGTTAATGCCGAAAAATTTGTTGATATATCGTTAATTGCCTTAACCATCACGAGTTCAGCGATTACTTTCCCAACCGCACTTAAAGTTAGTATTGAAAAATTTGGCATCCGAAAAGATGTAGCCAACTTTACAATGAGTGTGGGAATGACTTCAGGAAGTGCTGGTGCAGCGATGAGTTATGTCATTATGATTTTATTCATGCAGCAAGCTGCCGGTGTTGAGCTTCCTTGGTTCCAAATCGCTGTGGGAATGTTTCTTGCCATGATGTTGACGCTCGGTACGATTACCGTTCCTGGTGGGTCTGCGGTTGTGGCTACTTTCCTTGCGACCTCGTTTGGTTTACCACTGGAGTCGATTGCTCTGATAATCGGGGTGGATTGGTTTGCTAGAATGTTTAGAACTTTCCTTAATGTAAACAATGATGTCCTGGTTTCTCTCTTAGTGGCCGACCGTGTAGATGCTGTGAACCACGATGTCTATAATGAAGAGACTCAAGTCAGTATTGAAGAATAAGATCTTTCGCATAGATGTTTTTAAATGAATACAAAACTGCCCTAAAGAAGTTCATAGCCGTGAACTCTTTAGGGGTTTTTCAATTTAGGTGTAAAACTATCACAAAATTATCCAACGATTTTCAAAGAGAGACTTCTTTTTGGAAATTATATTTCATTTTATTATAATTATAATGAAATTACGTTGTGTTTCTTAAAATCTCATTTATAATGAGTGTGATAACAAACGAAGGAGTAGAAGAGATGGCATATATCATTGGAGTAGACAGCGGTGGGACGTCTACAAAGGCGGCCGCTTACGATTTGAATGGGCAACTGCTTAAAGAAGTGAAAACAGGCTTTGGGAATTTATTAAACAATACAAACCAGGCCCTGGTAAATCTTCGAGAAAGTTTAATGCTTCTTTTTGAAGCGTTAGGTGAAGAAAATTGTGAGCTCATTGTTTTAGGTGTTGCCGGAGTGGATTCTGGAGGATTTCGGGAGACGATTGAAAGAGATCTCTCGCAATTTTCTCCGGAGCTTGTTATTTTAAATGATGCATGGATGGCCCATTATGCGTTATTAAATGGCCAAGATGGATGCTTGGTCATTTCAGGAACGGGTTCCATTGTCATCGGGAAGTTTGAAGGGAACGAAGGGCGAGTAGGTGGGTATGGAAATCTATTAGGCGATGAAGGGAGCGGATACGGTATAGCCCAAAAGCTCATAAAGGCAACATTGAATGCTTATGATGAAGGGCGCAAGTTATCAACCTTAGAACAGCAATTGCTGAAACGTGGAAATTTCGAATCGGTTTTTGACTTAGTAAAATTCGTCTATGCTTCTAGTAAAGACCAAGTGGCTGATTTATCCATGGTTGTCGTAGAAGGTGCTCAAAATGACGATGCTCAAGCACTTGAGATTTTAGAAAAGACAGGACGAGAGTTAGCAGATCAAGTCGTATTGTTGGTTAAAAAACTGGGAATGGAAAAGGCACCAAAAGTTGCAGTTACCGGGAGTGTATTATTAAAGAATGACTTGGTTTATGCGGTTTTTGAAGAGACGGTAAAAGAAAAATATCCAGATTGTTCTTTTATAAGAAAAGATATTTCCAATACCATCGGCGGTTTTTATTATTATCAAATTGAATGACATAAGGACCAACAAAAAAACCTGACAGGTTAATCTGTTAGGTTTTTATCGTTCCATTCAATTGAGTTAAAGCCGCTCTTTAAATTTCAACCACATGCGTGATACTATCCAGTGACTTCAAATATACGATGAAGTCGTCTTTGTTTGCATCGGGTCCAAGTTCGATGGTTACTTTAATAATCGTACCTGTTGATTTGTCTGATGGCGCAGGCTCGTTCTCTACACTCATATTCACAAGTTTGACTTCTTCATCGGATGTGTATTCCAAAAATTCTTCAATGCCATT
>DATGSY010000004.1:0-2502 GCA_035302125.1 Atopostipes sp. | reverse complement strand
GGACACGTACACCAAGTCCTGGACCTGGGAAAGGCTGACGCCAAACAATATGGTCTGGGATACCTAACTGGGTGCCGAGCTCACGGACTTCATCTTTAAATAATGAACGCAGTGGTTCGATTAATTCAAATTCCATGTCCTCTGGTAAACCACCTACATTATGATGGGACTTGATTGTTTGACCTGTGTCTGTTCCACTTTCGATTACGTCTGCATAAATCGTTCCTTGGGCTAGAAAATCAATATCTGTTAACTTACCTGCCTCGTCATCGAAAACTTCAATAAACTCATTTCCAATTATCTTTCTCTTTTGTTCCGGATCGCTAACACCTTTAAGCTTTGTTAGAAAGCGGTCAGCGGCATCTACTTTTATAATATTCATATGGAAATCTTCCGCAAATACATCCATCACGTCATTGGCTTCATTTTTACGCAGAAGACCGTGATCGACGAAAATGCATGTTAATTGATCGCCAATGGCTTTATGAATTAAAGCGGCAACAACTGATGAATCGACCCCGCCACTTAAGGCACATAACACCTTCTTATTTCCGACCGTTTGTTTAATATTGTCCACTTCGGATTTAATATAGTTTTCAATGGTCCAATTGCCTTGACACTCGCAAACATCATATACAAACTGTTTCAAATGCTGAACACCGTATTCTGTATCATTTACCTCTGGATGAAACTGAATAGCGTATAACTTATTTTGTTTATCGCTCATGGCGACAACCGGTATTAATGCACTCGTGGCATCAACTTCAAATGAAGCCGGTGCTTGAATCACTCTATCCCCGTAACTCATCCAAACGCTTTGGTCTTTAGCAGTGTCTTTTAAAAGTCCACCCTCGGTAGTTAATTCGATTTGTGCCTTGTCATATTTCCGCTCTGAATTTTTTTCAACTTCTCCATCAAAATGAATGGCCATTAGTTGCATTCCATAGCAAATACCTAGAACAGGAATGCCAAGAGAGAAAATCTTCGGATCACAGCGGAATTGATTTTTATCATAGACACTGTGAGGACCACCTGAAAGAATAATTCCTTTGGGGTTCATTTTTTTAATTTCATCAACACTTGTCTTATGAGAATGCAATTCACTGTAAACGCCTAATTCTCTAATTCGTCTAGTAATAAGTTGGTTATGCTGACTACCAAAATCTATTATCAAAATCATTTCTCTTTTGTTGTCCACGATGTCCGCTCCCATTCATCATTATTACTTACGGTAAAGATAAAATCCCATTTGATATTCATATATTTTACTCATCAAATTTTACAGGGTCAACTTAAAACTTTTTCAACCAAGTCTTTCCATAGTTGAGGAAGTTCATTGTTTTTAAAGGTAACTTGCTTGTTATTATATAAAATTTGCTCATATTCCTTCGTTAATAATCTCATTGATTGACTTGAATACAGACTATCAATATTTTTAGCATACTCTCTTAAGGTTTGCTGCGGATCTTTTCCACTTCCTTTTTTCTCGAGTAGCTTTAAAAGAAAGTGATAAGCTGTTTGAAAGGATGCAACATCTCTTTCACGTTCCAATTTTTTGGTTAAAAGAATAGCCTGGATATGGTACCTTTTCATGAACAGAATGACCAAAATTAATGCTAGGACACCTGCACCTACACCAAGATGCCATCGCTTAAGTGTGAAACCAACTTCCTGCTCTGTAGCTTCTTCATCTTCGTCAGCCTCAGAATCCGGATCTTCTGTATCCTCTTCTAATGATTCTTCTTCATTTTCATCCTTTGAATCCTCGAGTTCTTCTGCCTCAAGTGTATCATCATCTTCAAACGAGTTAACCTCCGTATAAAATTCAGTCGGATTTGAAAAACCTTGCGTCGGTTCGAATGGTACCCAGCCCACATCTGGAAAATACACCTCAACCCAAGAGTGAGCGTTAGTATTTGTCACTTCATAAACATTGGAGTCCTCCGGGATTAAATTCTTGGCAGTTTCTGTTGTCACCTGTTCACCACTGGTAAAGCCTTTGACCCATCTAGCCGGAATATCGAGAGTTCTAAGCATAACAATCATCGACGTTGAATAATTATCACAATAGCCAACTTGGGAATTAAATAAAAATTGATCAACATAATCTTGGTTCGCCTCTGGCACGGGGACATCTGCTATTTGATATTTATACTCACCGCTTTGACCAAAATACTTTTCTATCGCCGAAACTTGTTCATACCGTGTTTCAAATGGTGACGTAATTTCCTCGGATAGCGTAGATACTCTGTTTGGCAAGTCGTCCGGTAGTTGGGTATAACGTTCTTTGATTTCAGCCGGATCTTCTCCGTCTTTTTTTAGTTCTTCGATATTAAATGACGGATAATCATATGTCAACGTGTATTGTGCCAAGTTAACATCTTGGTTATTATAGTGAGTGCCTATCGACTCCAGTTTCTCATCAATTCTAAGTTGTATGTCCTCAGCTGTATTCACTTCTTTGATTCCATATGGATAAATTAATTTTGGAAGATTGGTTTT
>DATGSY010000003.1:0-3018 GCA_035302125.1 Atopostipes sp. | reverse complement strand
TCTACCTTCATTGACAAGATCAGCGGTTTTCTTAATCATTTCCGCTTTATTTACCAAGTATGGTATTTCGGTTACAACAATATGCTCCCTTTCTGTTTTGGGATTGATTTCAATATTTGCTTTTGCACGTATTACTACTCTACCTTTTCCAGTTTCAAAAGCGCTTTTCACGCCTTCATATCCATAAATGATACCTCCTGTAGGAAAATCTGGTGCCTTAATATGCTCCATCAATCCTTCAACCTCAATATCTGGATTATCAATATATGCAATTGTACCGTCTACCACCTCGTTTAAGTTGTGCGGCGCCATATTTGTTGCCATTCCGACAGCAATACCGCTAGCGCCATTCACTAATAAATTTGGGATTTTAGTAGGTAAAACGGTCGGCTCCGTCATACTGTCATCGAAATTATTTCTAAAATCTACAGTTTCTTTATCTAAATCGGAAAGCATCTCTTCTGAAATCTTCTTCAATCTTGCTTCCGTATATCGCATTGCAGCAGGACTATCTCCATCAACCGAACCAAAGTTACCCTGACCGTCTACTAGTTGATATCTCAATGACCAAGGCTGTGCCATCCTAACCATCGTATCATATACAGAGCTATCTCCGTGTGGGTGGTACTTACCAAGCACTTCCCCTACGATTCTTGCCGACTTTTTATATGGCCGGTTTGAATATACCCCCAACCCTTGCATCCCATACAACACACGTCTGTGCACTGGTTTTAAACCATCACGCACATCCGGAAGAGCACGTGACACAATCACAGACATCGAATAATCGATGTATGAGGACTTCATTTGATCCTCAATGTTTACTTTAATAATTTTTTCGCCATCAGCTTCTGCCATCTTGTCATTATTTTAATTATTGCACGATAATTGTCGTGACTTTTAAAGAATGTTCGAAAGTAATGATTTTATTTGAGTAAAATAGTGAATTATTCTATATTTATAAACAAAATTCTGTGAATAATTGTGAACAACTTTAAACCATTTCAAATATAAATCGTTTTAACTTTGAAAGTTATACACTGTATTTAATAAATACAATTTTTTAATTATGTATATTGTAAATTATGGAGGCAAAATTTTCACCTAGAGTAAAGGATGTAATTAATTATAGTAGGGAGGAAGCTTTACGTATAGGTAATGATTACATAGGCGTTGAGCATCTTCTATTGGGTATCATCCGAGAAGGAGAAGGCTTGGCTATGCGTGTGCTTAAAGAATTTAATTTAGACATTGATCAGATTCGTGTCTTGATTGAATCTTACCTAAAAAAGTCTGCAACAAACTCTCCTGCAACGCTCGCTAACATACCATTAGTGAAACAAGCAGAAAGGGTGCTAAAAATAACTTATTTAGAAGCAAAACTGTTTAAAAGTCCAGTCATTGGAACTGAACACTTATTATTATCTATTCTTAAAGATGAGAATAGCGTAGCTTGTCGTACTCTTAACAAATACGGCATTCTTTACGAAAACATTAAAGATGAAATTGACATGCTATTAGAAGAGAACAATCCAAAGTTTGAGTTTCCTGGCTCGGAAGATTCGGGGAGCAATCCATATGAAGGTGGAGGCTCTGGAAATCCAAGAAGAGGTGCTGACGCAAAGTCAAAAACACCTGTACTGGACAACTTTGGTAGAGACCTGACCAAACTTGCTGAAAATGACCAACTAGACCCTATTGTCGGTCGAGAAGAAGAAATTGAGCGAGTGAGTCAAATTCTTTCACGTAGAAAGAAAAACAACCCAATACTCATTGGAGAGCCAGGGGTAGGAAAAAGTGCAATTGCTGAAGGTTTAGCATTGCGAATTGTACAGCGCAAGGTTTCTCGTGTGTTATTTGAAAAAAGAATTATTTCATTAGACTTAGCTTCTTTAGTAGCGGGTACTAAATACCGTGGTCAATTTGAGGAAAGAATGAAAGCGGTAATGTCGGAAATCGAAAAGAATCCCGATGTAATCCTATTTATTGATGAAATTCACACCATTGTAGGTGCGGGTGGAGCAAGTGGTTCCCTAGATGCATCCAACATGTTTAAACCAGCCTTAGCGCGTGGAGAAATTCAAGTAATTGGTGCAACAACACTTGATGAATACCGTCAATACATTGAAAAAGATGGCGCTTTAGAACGTCGATTCCAAAAAGTATTAGTAGAGCCTACATCTTTTGAAGAAACAATTGAAATTTTAGGAAACATCAAAGATAAATATGAAGATCATCACAATGTGATTTATACGCCAGAAGCGATTAGAGCTTGTGTAGCTTTAACTGAACGCTATATTTCTGACCGTCACTTGCCAGATAAAGCAATTGACGCACTAGACGAAGTAGGTTCAAGAGTTCATATCACGAACATTAAAGTTCCGAAAATCATTATTGAGATTGAGGAGAAAATCGAAGAGATTAAAGAAAAGAAAAATGCAGTGATTAAATCACAACAGTATGAAAAAGCTGCAGAACTTCGTGATACTGAAAAGAAATTGGAAGACCAACTAGAGACTGAAAAGTTGAAATGGGAACAAGAAACTAAAGATCAAAAAGTTACTGTCACAGAAGAAGACGTAGCTGACGTAGTGGCTATGATGACAGGAATTCCTGTTCAACGAATTGCAGAGAAAGAAAGTGGCAAATTAGCCAAAATGGCAAAAGAGCTTAAAGAGAAAATCATTGGTCAGGACGAAGCAGTGAATAAAGTTGTAAAAGCTATCCAAAGGAACCGTGCAGGTCTTAAAGATCCAAACAAACCTATTGGTTCTTTCTTCTTCCTTGGTCCAACAGGAGTGGGTAAGACTTTGCTGACAAAGATTTTAGCTAAACAACTGTTCGACTCTGAAGATGCATTGATTCGTATCGATATGTCTGAATACATGGAGAAATTCTCAATCACTCGATTAGTAGGAGCACCTCCGGGATACGTGGGCTATGAAGAAGGAGGACAATTAACTGAAAAAGTGAGAAGAAAACCTTATTCAATCATTCTTTTAGACGAGATTGAAAAGG
>DATGSY010000002.1:0-6783 GCA_035302125.1 Atopostipes sp. | reverse complement strand
GCTTCGATTAAATCATCTAAGATTTGTTTTGCTACACGAGCATTTGGAACAGTTTTAGACAATGTGAGTGCTTGCCATAGTTTTTGGTAAGAACCTTCTACCCAAGCTTCAACGGTTAATTTCTCTACTCCGACTTGTTGTTCCATTAAGCTTTTTTGGAATTGAGGAATTTCACCAATGGATAATGGTTCAGGTCCTTCAGATCCTACGATGCATGGAATTTCAACCATGGCTGTAGGGTCAAAGTTCGCAATGCTTCCTTCGTTTGGAACAATCAATAACATTCTTTCTTTTGTGTTGTAAGCAATCGCTCTTGCTAAGTCAACAATATAAGAAGCATGGTCATCTGTTTCTAATTTTGCATCCTCTGCAGTCTTAATGTTTGAAATGCGGTTACACTCTGAGAAGACATTTTTCTCACGGTGTTCCATTACTTCATTTGCACGCGTGTGTTCTGGATCTGCAATTTCTACTTCATCTTGTGGATATAAGTAGTATTTGAGGTACGTGTTTGGTAATGTTTCTGGATCTAATGCATAAACATCTTTTGCTTTACCAAATGTGTGCATCCAGCTAGGCTCTACATCTCCGTCTGCTCCATCTAATTCTGCAGGCGTAACATATCCATGTTCTGCAACATGTTCTTTGATTTTTGGCATTAAGTCGTTTCCGTCTTTGTCACGGATGTCTGTCCACCAGCCAAAGTGGTTTAATCCATAGTAACGAACATCCATTTCTTTACGTGAGTCTAAACCAACAATTTCTGCCATACGATGTTCGATTCCAACCGGCATATCACAGATATTGATGATTTTACTGTCTGGACGTAAACGGCGTGTTGCTTCTGCAACGATAGCTGCTGGGTTTGAGTAGTTCAACATCCAAGCATCTGGTGAGTATTCTTCCATATAGTCAATAAGTTCTAATACGCCACCAATTGAACGCATACCATACGCGACTCCACCAGGTCCACACGTTTCTTGTCCAACAACGCCATATTTTAATGGGATTTTTTCATCTTGTTCACGCATTTCGTATTTACCAACACGGATATGTGCCATGACAAAGTCGACATCCGTGAACGCTTCTTTTGGTTCAGTTGTCGCGACAAAGTTAATTTCTGGTGCACGTTCTTCAAGCATGATTCTCATCGCATCTGCAATTTGGTTTTGACGATCTTCGTCATTGTCATATAACTTGATTTGACGAATTGGGAATTTATCTAAGTTTTCTAAAAGCATTAAAATGATACCTGGTGTGAAAGTACTTCCTCCACCTGCAATAACGATTGATTGTTTTTCTAACAAGATAATGATCTCCTTTTTTCATTCATTTTACGCTTTTCAAAACAGCCCTAGGTCTCGGTTGCATTTGATAGCGTTTTTTTATCTTGAGTTCATCCTAGCATAGAGAAAAAGTTGCGACAATGGATTTTAAGTTTTTGGGAAAGCGTTTTAATTTAGTGATTTTTCCCAATTGGTGGGAAAAGTTTCAGTCCGATTCATCAGTTTTTTCAAAAGAATAAAATAAAAAAAGTACCCTCTAATCAAAAGACTAAAGGATACTTCCATTAAATGACTTAGCGTGCACAAAATTGTAAAAGACTGGAAACAATTAGAAAAAAGGCTCCAGCTAAAAGAATCGGTAGGATTGTAAGGAAACTTTCATAAATGGCTTTTACGTATCGATGATCAGCTATCCTTTTCGAGGGCTTGGACAAGTAGTTTTCAATCAGTTGCGTTAATTTGTTGAACACAGCATCCCTCCTAAATGTTCTTAACATTAGTATATTTCTTCATCCACTATACTACAATAGATCATTGGATAAATATTCAATATTCTTATAAAGGGTTTCTCATTGCCAATCATTTTCAGCTCATATACAAGCCTTCACCACATAAAATTAAAAAGCCCTCAATCAACTCACCATCCAAGAAGTTAATTAAGGACTTTGCCTAGGCCATTTATAAAGAGAGAATATTTTTCTCTAACGATTTTATATAAAAGCTTTCAGATATTTTAATCTTATTTTATGGAATCGATATCACTCAAGCGATAATCGTTAAGAAATGAAAAAAACTTTACTATATCTTAAATAAACGAACAGACTCTCCTATTTCTTATGCATATTTGTTCACATTACACATGAAATCAAATATAATAACTCTTGACGATTTTTTTGAATAAAAATATACATATAATTGTTGCGATTATTACAAATAAATTACAATTATTGTCATATTTCTGTTAAAATAAGTATAAGAAGTCGAAAGGAGGGGTTAGAGTGAAAAAGAAACGGCCGATATTACTGAATATTATTTTGTTATTGTTCCTTATTGTTTCAAGTTTAACGATTTCCACTGCGCAATTTCATCAAACCAATCATTCTAATCCAGCTCCTAATCAAAATGAGCATTTGACTATTGTTGAAAAACTAAAAGAATTTACACGCCCTTCAGTTGTTCAAGCTGAAGACTCGACCAAAGTTCCCGGTACTTCTAAAGCCTTTACTCCCAATACTTCCAATTTACAACCACAATGGAATCATAACATGATGAATATTGGACAAGCTTGGGCCGATGGCTATACGGGTAAAAATGTCTCTATCGCTGTATTAGATACAGGTTTTTTTATTCAACACCCAGACAGCCAAATCGCTGGTGGTTATTCTGTTTTTCCAGACGATCCTTGGTCTAATGACCATTCCGGACATGGAACGCATATTGCAGGGATTATTAGTGCCGAACGCGGCTCACCTTATCAAGGTATCGCACCCGATGCAGACGTTTACGGTATCAAGATTTATCATGAAGAGGATGTGGATGAAAATGGTGGCGTCTCTACGAGCGTTCAAAGTGTCATCCATGGAATTGAGTACGCCCTGGATCTTGAAGTAGATATTATCGTCATCAGTTCTGGTTTAAGTTATCACGATGCCGATTTATATAACATCATTAAAGAAGCCCACGACCAAGGAATTATGATTATTGCCGCTTCTGGAAACGGGAAATCGACGGTCAATTATCCGGCTAATTATTCCGAAGTGATTGCGGTCACCGCTATTGATGAAAATTTAAATCCTGCTTTAGATATTATTTATGGACAAGAGAATGATTTTAGTGCACCTGGTGTACACATCGGAGGACTTTCCATTCCAGATAGTGCCTACAGTTATCCCTATATTTATATGAGTGGATCTTCTCAAGCGGCTCCTCATGCAGCTGCTCTTGCCGCCATTTTAATGGAAAAATACGGCGAACGGGGTGAAGCGATTCGAACCATCATGCAAGAACAGGCCTTAGATATCGGAGATGCCGGCTTGTTTGGGCACGGATTGTTGCAATATGTATCAGACAATGAAGAGAAAAATAATGAATTAACCTCCTTAGAAACAGAAGAAGACGACGATACAAGAACTGCGTCAAACGATGCCATTCTTGGATCTCCGGATGAAGAGCTGGCCGCAGCCGAAGAAGGAGAAGAGGAATTAAGAAAACCCGCTTCTTCCCGAGAAGCAGACAATGGAGATACTGAAGAAGCAGAAGATTTAGTTGCTTTTTATCAAACCGATATTCAAGAAGGGACCGTCCTTGGAGGTCTTGAACCAAATATATTAGATTTAGTCGAGGACAGTGGAACCTTACAGATTAATATGCAGAACATGAAATCTCTATTCTTAACAGAAAATCAAGTCTCGCAAATTCGTCATCGCAACATCTTACTCGTCCTTGCTAGAGAAGGTGCTTCATGGTCGATTCCTCCAGCCAACTTAGTGCCAGGGGAAGCCACATTAAGGTTTTACGAAGATGCTCCGGTTGGCATCGAACGTTATGAGGATGCGTCAGCTGGTGTCCATACGGTTTCTATTTATCAAGAAGATACAAGAACCGATGCTTATCCAAGCTGGATGGAAATCCGCTACGATATCGAGGATATCGATGTAGAAAATCTCCTCGCTTATAGCGCCCACTATTGGGACAAAGATGAAGAAGAATGGTTAAACATTGATGGTGAAGTTACGGATAATCAAGTCGTTCTTCGAACGAGATATACAACTGCTTTTGGTTTCTTCGATCGTGACTTAGACATGGCAAACACCGAAGCAGCGAATGTAGAAGATGAGGCCGTTGGAGAAGAAGGAACAGTCGAAGAAGCTGGTTTCTTCTCGACAATGTATGGAAAGATAATCGCTGGTGGTCTTATCTTTGTGCTCTTACTCGTCGGCGTTGGACTCTTGATTAAAAAACAAAGCACACGTAGATAAAGAAAAGAGTTAGCCAGAGGAAAATTTCCTTTGACTAACTCTTTTTCATTTCAATCAATAACGGTAGCGATAACGACTGCTCCCCTGATTTCTGAAACGAAACACAATAGGGTTTACTATCGCTAATATCAGAATCGCTATAAATAAATACAATGTTATTCGATCAGCGGTTAATCCTAATTCGTCAATTAAATTGCTTTCTGTATAAAATAACACAGCGGCAAGGACTACTTCAACAATGGAAACAGTTAATACTGTTAAAAAGTTAATGTTGCTATTTCTTCCTCTTGGAATAATCGATAACAAAAGAAAAATCAATAAAATAGCAAGCATCACAATAAAGACAGGTCGAAAATTTGTGAGTACGGTTTGTTGAATTAGAAGTTGCACAACATCACTTCCTCTTCTTAAGTTAAACTTAATTGTAAACCTTGTCTTCTTGAAATACAAATAATCTCAGAAATTAATTGGTTGCCACTTTCTCAAGCACAAGTGCATGCACGTAATAAGGATAGATTTTATCTCCGTCTTCGAGTACGATTTGCGGATGTTCTCCGTCTTCTTCCGTCGCTTCTACTGGTTCTCCATCTTCAACAAAGATCACTTCTTGTTCTAGAAGTAATTCAAACACTCTAGGTTCGTCTTCTCCTTGAAACAGAAACAACTCTGTATTATGTGGAGCATAGACATCCGTCATTTCATACGTACCCGGTTCTAAGTGTACCCCCACTTCGTAGATTCCAGCAGCTAACATGAACACATCTTCTTCAATTTCAGCGAGTGGTTGTTGAACCTCAGTAAACCCTTGATTTTCAATCACCTCTGGCAAGTCCATAAGTACATAAGGATCTTCTGGAAATTCGGCACTGTAAAAGGCTGTGATCTCTGTATCCATTCCCGTAATTTCAAGGGTATGTCCCGGAATGAAATCAACCTGTGCCACTAAAGGCCCATAAAGAGAGTGAAACAAGTTCTCAAAATATAACTCCCCTGCTTCATCATAAATCACTAAATTTCCAGGATGAATATCATAGTTATCCGAAGTAAACACGCTCTCATTTCCCAGTAAAGACACTCTTCCTGCGGGCACATCTTCCCCAATGACATACTCTCTGGTTGTCAATAAGACAGGTTCATTATCCGCATAATCTAAACTCGGCTGATGAATGGTATCGCTGAACGTGTGTCTTAAATAATATTCCTTTTCAGCGCCTGTTATTTCTCTGGATGTTTCATAAATTTCAATCGCTTCTGTTTTCGGTTCAACAGGTTGCCCATCGTATAAAGGTTGTCGGATGCCTGTAAACTCGCTGCATCCACTCACGATGAAAAGTATACCCGTTAAACAGAACCAAAAAGCGGGTGACTTAAGCTTCTTCATGCACTTCATGCCCCCGATCAAAGGAGTAGATACGCAAACCGTATAAATAAGAATAATATTCAGAAGTGCCTAATGGAGCAATCTCAATACTTTCAACATTTAAGTCGCGCAATTTCTCATAAAGGTTCTTGTCCTCTTCTAAGGTCAAATCATCAATCGGTACACATAAAACTTGATTACTTAAACGAATGGTGTCCGGCGTCAAATAGCCCTCTTTTTCAAGCGACTTCACTTGCGCATCACTCGCGACGATTTTATAAAATAACGGTCGTTTCTCATTGAGGTTATTAATATGATGCAACTTTTTATCCTTCAAGAAAAAGACTTTATCCGCATATTCATCCAGATTGTCCAACAAGTGCGAGGCAATCATCACAATTTTCCCATCATGGCGCAAATCAATCAAAACATCTGACACTAAAGACACATTCTCTGGGTCTAAACCGTTCATCACTTCGTCCATAAACATAATCGGTGTGTCGGCTGCGACCATCATCGCAAAACAAAGTCGCTGACGCATCCCTAACGAATATTCTTGTACTTTTCGGTCGACATAGTCAGCCATCTGTAGTCGATTGATGATTTCATCGACATCCCCTTCACGCCCTGCCCAAACTTCGGCATACATCTCAATATGTTCTCGGCCGGAAAAATTCTCAAATAAATCGGCTTGGTCTGGAAAGAATGTGATTTTTTGATGCAGGTTCAAGACATCCTTGTCACTTGCCGTATATTCTTTGCCGTCTATAAATATTTGACCTTCTTTCACCTGGATAAAACGCATAATAGCATTGAAAAGTGTCGTTTTCCCTGTTCCGTTTGGAGCGACCAACCCAATCAGTTGACCATCTTCTAAATGAAAGGATATATCTTTTAAAACTTCAAAATCGCCATAAGAAACCGATAGATTTTTTATCTCTAATGTCATACTTCTTCTCTCCTTTGTAGTCCAGCCGTTGCAGTTGGGATAAATGAAAAGACTTTACCAAATAGCCATTCCAATAAAAGAATGATGACGCCGTATAACAGGAATCCCTTCCACCAGACAACTCCGCTCAACCCTGTAGTTGCAGCTGTCGAACCGTCTAACACTCCTTGTATATTCAAATACAAACTCGGTTGCCACGAGCTGAATGCC
>DATGSY010000001.1:0-2894 GCA_035302125.1 Atopostipes sp. | reverse complement strand
CAAATTTTTTAAGTCAATCTATAATATAAATGAAATGATACGACCCAACTGTAAAAATGCAGTTGGGTTTTTTGCGCGGCGGGCAGCCGCACCTTGCGCAAGTTCACTTGCGCTAAATAAGTTGTTAAAGGTTGGGGCACGTTACTTTTGTAAACACGACTCCCGAATCCCGGAAGACTTATTTTCTTGAAGGTGAAAATCCTTCCACTAGAGTGCTGATACAACTAGTGAAGACTAATCTAGGGCATCATCGCGAGGTGGTGTCTGAAGGAGATGCGGATAATCGAAAGATCCGTAGTCGGGAAGCAGACCCAAATGCAATAAGTGTGAAGCACGGCGGCTGGATAAGTTGACGACCACGCGAAAAAGGTGGGAAGTCCAAAATGAATTAGGTTTCTACTCAAAAGAATCAGTCGAATAGAGACAGCTTATCAAGTGTTGGTGCTGGGTATGTTTCCAAAGAAGGTGAGGTGACCCCGCGAGGTCTTCACTCTAACCGAAAGGATATTTATTTATAAGGGTAATCCGAAATAATAAGTATGAGTGAAGAAGTCAGACGTTCCCATAGTACGAAAGTAATGTATTGACCAAAACAATACATGAACGGAAGGGGAACGACCTTATGGCTTCATATCTGTAAAGATGTGTAATGAAAACAGCTACGATACTTCGGTATAAACGAACTGAATGTACACAGTGAAAGGTGTGAAATATGTAAATGAATCAAGCGTTAAAATTCAAATGGCACAGTATTTACGGACAAATTCTATTTGACAGGAAGCTTAAAACAGCTTGGGAAGATGTAGAAAGAAATAATGGCTCGGGAGGAATCGATGGCGAAACAATCGATAGCTATCGCTATAATTCAAAAGAGAATCTTGAGTCACTCTTACAGAAGCTGAGAAGGAAAGAATACAAACCCACACCTGTAAGAAGACACTATATTCCTAAGAAAAACGGTGATAAACGTCCTCTAGGTATACCAACTATAGAAGACCGAATTGTTCAACAAGCATTAGTTAATGTGTTAGAGCCAAAATTTGAAAGTGGAATTTTCCATAAATGGTCCTGTGGATACAGACCGAATCGGGGAGCCAAGCGTGTCATGCAAATAATCATGGCGAATATTGAACAGGGATATAACTATATCTTTGACGCGGATATCAAAGGATTCTTTGATAATATTCCACATAAGAAGTTGATAAGAATATTAAACAAATATATCGCTGATGGAACTGTACTCGACATGATTTGGTCATGGCTAAAGGCTGGCTACATGGAAGAAGGAAAATACCACAGAGTAGATTCTGGAACACCGCAAGGTGGAGTTATTTCACCGTTATTGGCCAATGTTTATCTTAACGAACTTGATTGGATATTAGCTGAATACAATATTCGTTTTGTGAGATACGCAGACGATTTCCTGTTATTTGCGAAGACAGAAGAGGATATCAAGAAGGCGGCTAAAATCACCATAGAAAAGTTAACTGAGTTAGGATTAGAGATTGCAACTGAGAAGACAAAGTATGTTGATTTTAATGATGATGATTTTGATTTTCTGGGTTTCACATTCAAACATTGGAGGAAACGCAAGAAAGACGGAAAGCCGTACTACATTGCGAAACCCAAAAACGAAGCGTGGAAAGATTTTCGACAGAAAATCAAATCCAAAACGAAGAAAACCTTCACTTATAGTAAAGAAAAGTGGATAAACATGGTTAACCCAATCATACGCGGGAAGGTTAATTATTTCCTGACCATTCACGAAGCGATAAAAGAAAATGAGAAATATGGATTCAAAAGTCAATGTTTCTATAAGGCTTTCGGAAATGAGCTGTTAGCGATTGACGGATACATCCGCAGAAGATTAAGGGTAGCTATGATACATCAACATCCAAATCAACGAAAGGGATGGTTAATGACCACAAAATGGAATAATGAATATTTTGCGGGAATTGGACTTATCCCATCATATTGGTATTACTACCATAAAATCTATGGTTTTAGCTTAATCAGTTACATACAACGAATGAAGGAAAAACAACGTATCAAACATGCTCGAAGAATCCAAAGAGCAAAAGAAAAAGGTCAGGAGTATTACACTCCCGACCGTGTCCGTAAAATGTATTACGCACAAAGAATTTAAACACTGATTACTATTGTAACATATTGGTAAGCCGTATGCCTTAATAGGGCACGTACGGTTTGATGAGAGGGTAGCCTTGAAAAAGGGTACCCTACTCTATGCGTGGTCGCAGGGATGTGCGCGAAGCGTCTATCGTTCATCAGCTAATTCGCGGATTAATCACGATTGGGTTCGTTCATCAGCTAGAATGCGATTTCATCACGGGGATTCGGATTTCATCAGCTAAAACTCGGAATAACCACGATTGCCTTCGTTCATCAGCTAGAATGCGATTTCATCACGGAGATTCGGAGTTCATCAGCTAAAACTCGGAATAATCACGGTGCGCGGCACACACCAGCTTTAATTCTAGCTGTAAATGAGCAAAAAAATAAGCAACTAATAAATAGTTGCTTCATCCGGAAAGGAAGTCTTATTATAGAATAGACTATAAAATATTGTTAAAAATGAGTTGAAGTTCGATTGTTATCTTGCAGGATGATTGCATTCATCACAAAGATTGCTATAACAATCAGCTTGTTCAACCATTTCATAACCACAGTGTTTACATTTCTTTTTCGGTAAATTTCTGAAAAACTCAATTACGTTTACCAAAGTAATTCCTCCTCTGTAGGACTTTTCATAAAGTAATTTTAACTTTCAATCTGTTACATGTATTGTACTATAACAACAAATGAAATGTCAATACTGTTTTACAACAAAAATTAAATTTTTTTATTATTATATAAACTGTGTTACAACATTGTGT